>NZ_LR736300.1:0-45495 GCF_902652675.1 Bartonella refiksaydamii | reverse complement strand
TCACCGCATCAACAGCCTTATCCGCAGCACCAGCCTTGTTCACCGCATCAACAGCTTTATCCACAGCATCAGCACCAACCTCATTCACCGCATCAACAGCCTTATCCGCAGCACCAGCCTTGTTCACCGCATCAACAGCCTTATCCACAGCATCAACAGCCTTATCCGCAGCATCAGCACCAGCCTTATTCACCGCATCAACAGCCTTATCCGCAGCATCAGCACCAGCCTTATTCACCGCATCAACAGCCTTATCCGCAGCATCAGCACCAGCCTTATTCACCGCATCAACAGCTTTATCCACAGCACCAGCACCAGCCTTATTCACCGCATCAACAGCCTTATCCGCAGCATCAGCACCAGCCTTATTTACAGTATCACCAGCTTTATCCGCAGCATCAGAAGCTGAATCATATGTAGAATATTGAGAAGCGTTTCGCGCTGCACTTTGAACAAATGAAGCAGCACAAGCTATGACAATTGCCATACAAAAAACGGTTTTCCAATTTTGTTTAAGAGACATCCACATAATTTTCTCCCCTCAAGCATCAATCCAATAGTTTAAATAAAAATTTGTTTTTTTAATTACGGTTCATGTTATTAAGCGTTGTAACAGCGCGTCGATTTTGGTTCCAACAGGAAATATCATCACACACTGCCACAGGCCTTTCTTTTCCATAGGAGATTGTTTGAATGCGTTGCGCAGACACTCCAAGAGAAACCAAATAGTTGCGCACAGCAACAGCACGGCGCTGTCCAAGTGCCAAATTATACTCCCGCGTACCACGTTCATCCGCATGACCTTCAATCATAATAGAATAGTAAGGATAACGAAGCAACCATTCCGCTTGACGCATTAAAACGCTTTCAGCGTCAGGTTCAATTGAAGAAGAATCGAGACTAAAGAAAACACGATCCCCAACGTTAACAGTAAATTCCTGCCCAAAGCCTGAGGACATCTGATTAAAACCTGCATTATTCAAAGAAGCACCATTCATACCCCTAAGTGCGGAATTTTTTTTGTCACAACCAACCAAAGATACTGAGAAAAAAAAGACCAACGCTAAAGGATGAAAGATAATATTTCTAGTAAAGCGCATAAACCGATTCTCCTTATTGTAAACATAAAAATTGAAAATACATTCTTTCAATAGCGCTTCAAGAGTAGTCCTTAATTCCTAATGAAAAAAATCTCATTTTTTATCTATCATCTTTTTAAATCTTCGCCGAGCTTTTCATCCACAGCCTTTCAGTACAAATGTAAAATCGCGTCTACACTTACCATCTGTTTATGCACCATCCTCACGGCTTTTCTGCAACGCATTGAGTTTAGCAAAAACTTTATCGGCATCAAAACTCTTGTTAAGATCATCTTCACCTTGTCCTTCATTGAGGTCAACATTTTCCGTCACGGATGCTGGAAGCAAAGACTGATCTCCCTCTGCAGAAACAGGACGATTTTTTGCAGCACGCTGGAGTTCGAAATCCAAATCAATTTGTGAACACAACCCCAATCCTACGGGATCGAGCGGAACCAAATTAGCACTATTCCAGTGGGTTCTAAGGCGAATTTGTTCAATAGTTGCTTTTGTTGTCCCTATCAATCGTGAAATCTGCGCATCTTTTAACTCAGGATGATTTATCACCAACCATAAGATACCATTTGGACGATCTTGGCGTCGAGAAAGAGGGATATAGCGCGCCCCTTTACGTTTTTTTTCAGGGATACGTACCTTAGACTCAGAAATTCTTAAGCGCGCAGTTTGATCAGCCTCTACCCGTGCAATTTCACTACGCGTCAACTGTCCAGAACTAATTGGGTCTAGTCCTTTAATACCATGAGCAGCATCGCCATCAGCGATAGCTTTCACTTCCAAAACATGCAATTTACAAAATTCTGCAATCTGATCAAAAGAAAGAGCAGTGTTATCAACCAGCCAAACAGCTGTCGCTTTGGGCATCAAAAGTTGCGTCGCCATCTCTATAACATCCTTTTATTCGCCTCTTTATTGCGTTATCGAGGCCGTTTATTGCCCACTTTAAAAGCAGTGGAGTTTTTATTCTTATATATCAGGTTTCTTTCACCCACTCTTAAACAAAGCGCGGCATAGAATAAACCACTTTTGCCATGAAATCATATTCTGTTATAACCTGATTTTTGATAAACGACAAGACAGATGTCTTGTAATGATACTCTACAGAGATCTTTACCTTTAAGACGAATTTTCTTATAAAGGATTTATTTGATCACTTCACCTTAATACTGTGGCGCATTTATTCTGGTGGGATGCGCGTTTCACCGTCTTAAGCTTAAAGCAATCCAACGAGAAAAAAAGCCACAAAACTGGAAGAAAAACTATGGCAGGTCATTCACAATTTAAAAATATTATGCACCGTAAAGGGCGTCAAGACGCAATGCGCTCGAAAGTATTTTCTAAGCTTGCGCGCGAAATTACAGTTGCAGCCAAACAGGGCGCCCCTGATCCGGCCATGAATCCGCGCTTAAGGCTTGCTGTCCAAAATGCGAAGGCACAATCGATGCCGAAAGACAACATTGAACGCGCAATTAAGAAAGCTTCAGGCAACGATGTAGAACATTACGATGAAGTGCGCTATGAAGGATATGGTCCAGGTGGTGTTGCAGTCATTGTCGAAGCTTTAACAGATAACCGCAACCGCACCGCTTCAAACGTGCGAGCTGCCTTCACAAAATCAGGTGGGGCATTAGGAGAAACAGGTTCCGTGAGCTTCATGTTTAATAGGATTGGTGAAATCATCTATAAACCAGAAGCAGGAACAGCAGACAGCATTATGGACGCAGCAATCGAAGCCGGTGCTGAAGATGTGCAATCAGAAGAAACTGGGCACCACATTACTTGTGCATTTGAAGATATTGGTGAAGTTTCTAAAATGCTCGAAGCAAAACTTGGCGAAGCTCAATCCATCAAAACCGTTTGGAAAGCTATTACCCTTGCACCAGTAGATGAAGAAAAAGCTTTATCCGTTTTACGGCTTATTTCAACATTAGAAGAAGATGATGACGTGCAAAATGTTTATGCCAACTTTGATGTCAGTGATGAAATTTTGGCGAAACTCTCTGGTTAATCTCCACGCAATCATTCCTCTGTGCGCTTTGTTTCCCATGAAAGCTTACTCTCGATACAACAACGTAATCACCTCTCATTTTACCACAATAGATACAAAGCCCCGCTTCAAGAGCGGGGCATCTCATAAAGGCTCTAAAATATTTTCAATAAAAAGCACAAAAGATCTCTGTCATTTTTTTTCAAAGAGTTCTTGTCGCAAAGATATGATTCCGCAAAGAAATCTCACCACCCACAGACCACAAAAGATGCGGTGTGAAATTTTAAAACACATTCAGAAAAATCGAATGTAAATTGAGTAAACCACTGCTCTTAATCCACAGAAATCATTGTCGTTGCACAGATTTCATGGACTTTCGCACGTTTTTTTATCCAGCAACGCATTTTATTGTAGAGTGAGTAAGGGCGACCATGCTGGATCAGAGGCATCATTGAGTGTAGGCAACTGGCGTTCATTGCGTCCAGTAATATCAATTGTATAAATTTTTGGACCGATGCCTGGATCTTTGCGAAAGAACATCAACACGCGACCATTGGGCGCCCAAGTTGGCCCTTCATTATGAAAACCCGTAGTTAAAATTCTCTCTCCTTGTCCATCAGGGCGCATAACACCGATAGAAAATTGTCTCTCCGATTGTTTCGTAAAGGCGATATAATCACCACGTGGAGACCAAATAGGTGTAGAATAGCTTCCTTCGTTTGAAGAAATACGTTGGACATTGCTACCATCCGCATTCATCGTATAGATTTGTGGTTTTCCGCTGCGGTCTGATGAAAAGACGATTTGTGTTCCATCAGGCGAATAAGAAGCGGATGTATCAATGGCTGAAGTTGTTGTAAGCCTAGTCATTGTGCGGGTGCGTAAATCCATGGTGTAAAGGTTTGCACTTCCATCATTTTGTAACAAACTCATAATCACTTTTTGTCCATCGGAAGAAAAACGCGGTGCAATTGTCATATTGTTAAAAGTTCCTATCAACTCCCTTTGCCCCATTTCAATTTGTTGAAGATAAACATGAGGCACTTGCTTGTGCTCGTAAGCCATATAGGTAATTTCTTGTCGTTTGGGTGAAAAGCGAGGAGTTAGAACCAACTCACTGCCATCAGACATATAGATCAAATTTGCCCCATCTTGATCCATAATTGCTAAACGTTTGATACGTGCATCTTGAGGCCCTGTTTCATCTATAAAAACAATCCGTGTATCAAAATAACCACTTTCCCCTGTCATCTCACTATAGATCTCATCTGCAATCATATGTGCAACACGTCTCCAACGTTCCGTAACTGTATAAAAACGCCGTCCTTTGAGTTGTCGCTGTCCAAACACATCCCACAAACGAAAATCAACCCTCAATCGTCCATCAGTTTCTCGTAAAACTTGCCCAGCAACCAAACCTTGCGCTTTTATTTGTTTCCAACTAGAAAAACGCGGTTGCTTGTTAGGATTTAAAATCTTTTCAGAAAAAGATTCCTTATCAAGCGGTAAAAAAAGACCTGACCGTTCAAGATCGGCTGTAATCACAGCTGCTATTTTTAATCCAATCGAATCATTAGAAACAAAATCCGTAATTGCAATGGGAATGGGATTAAAGTCAGCACTAGAAATAGTACCTTTCAGCTGCGCATAAGCAGACGAAAAACCTGAAAGCCACAAACCGCAAGTGATAATAAACCAAGAAAAAAAATTATGTCTCGTCTTAGTCATCATGGAATCTATCCTTTGCATTGAACGCATTGAGCGAAAAAATATATCTATATCTCATCGTGTTATTTCTTGAAGGGGATCAACATTAAAATCGAACCCCTGTCCCCACAAATCATATTGATCGCGTGGAAGATCTGTATAAGGTTGGCATGAAAAAACAGCCGCATACACCTGCCTGATCATAATAGCCTGCTGACTCTCAGCACCACTTAAAGGCTCAACAATTGGATCTCCTATAACCATTCCTTCACGGTTTAGATAAAATCGCAAACGCACCACCGGACGGTTTTTTAAATCACCACCAAGAGCCACAAGTTTAAGCTTCTGTTGAATACACCCCCCTGCGATGTTAACCAAAGTTTGTGCCATTTTTGTGGTGTCATCAAGATTTTTTCTTGCCCCCAAAGCTTCTGGTTTACTGGAGTGTTTTGCCCCCCCTCCTTGGCTACGTGCACGATTGAGCAGATTGTTTTCTTCCATTGCCAAAATATCTTCAATGGATTTGTCAACCCTTTGGTGATTTTTCTTTTTCTCAGCTTGCACGTTTTGTGGAGCAGATTTTGGTTTAAACTGTGGGAAAGGAAATTTATCTGGTAGTGCAATTTGGGGCATTTGTTGGTATGCTGGTGCTGACTCTACAGGCACTTTTTCTATCGTTGGAACCAATTTTTGCGACAATATTATCTCTTCATTTTTGTGTGGCTCTAAAGGCACTTCAGGAACAACCTTCGAAACATCCTCTTGAAGGCTCTCCATAGGCACTTCAGGAACAACCTTCGAAACATCCTCTTGAGGGCTCTCCATAGGCACTTCGGGAACAACCTTTGAAGCATCCTCTTGAGGGCTCTCCATAGGCACTTCGGGAACAACCTTCGAAACAACCTCTGTTTTCACTTCTGATATTTCTTGTTGTATAAGTTCTGGTGAAGTTTTTTCTAAAGCGCTCTCTTCTCCTGATGGCGGAGATGTTGTCTCAACGATCTGCGGTTTTTCGTCTGGTTTAAAAGGTGCAAGACTATCGATCTGCCCTTCCCCAAAATGATGCGCATCTTCTTTTTCTTGTGGTTTGGTTGTGGGTTTCACTGCTGGAATTTCACGCACAGGAGCATTCAATGCCCCTTGTTGAGAAGAAAACTCTTGAGACAGAGGAGCAAGAGTAACCGGAACAGCTTCCAATTGTTGTGGTAAAGAGATGGGATTGATGAGATGAACAGCCCCCCAACCGAGAAAAATCACATGTACGACAAGGGATAAAACCAAGCCTCGTTTCATACTATGATAGGAGTCTTTATTCATATTCATGCCTTGCGTTTTTTATCTTTAATCGCTCTGCACTGTTTTTACAGACAGCATGCGATAATTTATGATAAATCTTATTGAGCCAAACTGGCTAAAGCAACTTGTGAAAAGCCCGCCTTTTGAATATCAGCAAGCAGTCGTAACACTTGTTGATATTCAACAGTTTTAGCCGCACGCACAAAAATACGTTGGTCTTTTTGCGCAGGATTAGTTTCTAATTGAGCTTTGAGGTGTGCAATCAGAGCTTCAGGTGTATCGTAATAATCTTGATTAATGGCTAAGCGCCCTTGCGCATCAAGTGAAACCGTGAGTGGAGTATGCTGCGTTCGCACAGGACCCGCTTGACTACGAGGCAAATCAAGCGGAACACCATTGACCAAAAGTGGAGCAGAGACCATAAAAATAATCAACAACACCAGCATAACGTCAACAAAAGGTGTAACATTGATCTCACTCATCAGTTGGCTATGTGAATGGTGCCGCCTGCGTGTATTTTTTCGAGAAGAAGAAGCAACAAAAACGCCCATGGGGTCCTCCTCTTATAATGATGAATGAGATGTAAGTGTCTCATCGATACGACGTGATATAATTGTTGAAAATTCATCGGCGAAGTTTTCTATTTGTGCGATTATCCGAGCACTTTCATGAACCAATTTATTATAGGCAATAACAGCAGGGATTGCTGCAAACAAACCGATAGCGGTAGCCAAAAGTGCTTCTGCGATGCCTGGAGCAACAATTGCAAGCGAAGTATTTTGAGAGGCTGAAATAGAAAGAAACGAACTCATAATACCAATAACCGTTCCAAAAAGGCCGATAAAAGGACCAGCCGACCCCAGTGTTGCAAGAAAGCTTAATTTTGATTCTATTTTTGCACTTTCGCGCCCCAAAGTGAGATCCATAGCTTTATCAATCCTACTCTGTAGGCTTATCGACGTATGAATGCCTTTTTCGAGAGATTTTTTCCATTCCACCATTGCTGCCATAAAAACTGCCGATATACTATTGGTGCGCTGAATTTTACATTCTGCATAAAGATCTTCTAGAGCTTTCCCTGACCAAAATGTGCGTTCAAACTTTTTTATTTCACGTCGTATTCTCCGATAGGTCAAAATTTTATCAAAAATAATTGCCCAACTCCATACGGAAGCCAAAAGCAATCCAATCATAACAGCCTTAACGATGAAACCCGCTTGCATAAATAAACGCAATATTCCAATCACTTCTGGATTCGCTAATTCTACATACGGCATGATTTTTATCCCTCCAAATGAAAGGTACATTTGTTAAAATTGAATAAAGCAGATTGTTTTATAGTTTCTAAATTTAAGAAAAAAACTTTACTCTTTCATCAGTCAAAGAGCCAACACAATACCACTTTAAAACAGAGTATAGTTTTAAACAAGAACCGTCGAAAAAAGACTTTTTGGTAAACGGCGTGGTTTTCCTGTCTCATTAATAAGAGCAATTTCAACTTTTGCTGTTACCAACATCTCATTTTCGCGCAAAATGTATTGTTCCATGAAAAAACGCGCCCCTTGAATATGATTGATGCGTGTTTTTATGGTTAAAAGATTATCGATTTGTGCTGATCGTGAAAATTTAATTTCCATATGACGTACAACAAAAAATAGCTTTTCCCCCTCCACACCTGAGGCTAACATCTTGTTATTAAAACCTGTATCCCGTAAAAATTCTGAACGTCCCCGTTCAAAAAATTCCAGATAGCGCGCATGATACACCACACCAGAAAAATCTGTATCAGCAACATAAACCCGCACTTGAAAAGCATGAAAAGCGTTTGTATGATTGCCCGTTAAAGAGGATATCTCAGTCATCTGCTGTGTTCCGTAAAACCGTTTGTATTGGCGAATACTCTTAAATGTCAAGCAATTGAACGCATTTTTGTGTTGAAATCGTGGAAACTGGATTATAAAGTTCTCAATCGCTTGAAGCTCTGACTGTAAAAATGGACTTTTTTGTAAAAATGTGCCCGCGAACGATTTATTTACTGTACACAAATTTGGTTCATACAGGCAAAGCTTTTGTATAGTTGCTCTTGCAAGGGGATATTTCACAAGGAAGTATTTTACAAAGATATATCTCCCAAAGGAGATGTCTCACTCATCTGCTTCATCCCATAAAGTTGTTTGTAAATCCTCCCGATCAAGCGGTTGAACGCTCCTTTGTGTTGAAACCTGAGACACTGGAGGACAAAGACCTAAATGGCTCCAAGCTTTTTCTGTAAGAATTCGTCCACGAGCGGTTCGTTGAATAAAACCTTGTTGGAGAAGATAGGGTTCAACAATATCTTCAATAGCATCACGCGGTTCTGAGAGAGCAGCAGAAATGGTTTCAATTCCCACCGGACCACCTAAAAAAGTTTCCGCAATCAACCGCAAATAGCGATGGTCAAGAGGATCAAGACCAAGGTGATCAACTTCAAGGCGCGAAAGCGCTTCATCCGCAACTTTTCGGTCAATCTTTTCCGCCCGTTTGACCAGAGCAAAATCACAAACCCGCCGTAAAAGCCGCCCTGCAATCCGTGGAGTACCGCGCGCACGGCGTGCAATTTCATGGGCACCATCATCACTAATCTGCACTGAAAATAGGCGTGCATTACGCTGAACAATATATTCCAATTCCTCTATAGTATAAAAATTGAGACGGATTGGAATACCAAAACGATCCCGCAATGGTGTAGTCAACAGCCCCAAACGCGTGGTTGCTGCCACCAAGGTGAATTTAGCAAGGTCAATTTTAACCGAACGTGCTGCGGGCCCTTCACCAATGATAAGGTCCAGCTGATAATCTTCCATAGCTGGATAAAGAATTTCTTCAATTGCCGGACTTAAACGGTGAATTTCATCAATAAAAAGAACATCGCGTTCTTCTAGATTTGTTAAAAGAGCCGCCAAATCCCCTGCTTTAGCAATGACAGGACCTGAGGTAGAACGAAAATTAACCCCTAATTCTTTTGCCATAATCTGTGAAAGTGTTGTTTTGCCCAAACCAGGAGGTCCTACAAACAAAACATGGTCGAGTGCTTCTTTGCGTGCTTTTGCCGCTTCAATAAATATCTTTAAATTTGCCCGTGCGGCTTCTTGACCAATAAAGTCGTCGAGTACTTGTGGTCTTAAAGAACGATCTGGATCATTGGGAAGGGGAACACTACCGAGTAGGCGTTGATCTTCATCTTTATGCATTATTACCCCATACTAATTGGGAGGAGAAAGTAATTTGAGGCTATGGCGAATAAGCAGTGCAGAGGAAACGGTTTCCCCTTCAAGAGCCTTCATCGCTAAAGCAAGAGCACGGGCTGCTTGGTCACGTTCAAAACCAAGCTTAATGAGGGCGGAAAGAGCATCATTTGTTGGTTGATTGGTAACTTCCAAATGAGGAAGCGGAGCGGAATGGACTGCATGTTCGTTAAAGGACGGTGCTTTACTTTTCAGTTCTCCAACAATTCTTTCACTGACTTTTTTACCAACGCCCGGCGCACGACTAATCATTGCAATATCATTTAAGGCAATCGCTTGCGCCAACTCATCAGGCGATAAAGTACCCAAAATTGCCAAAGCAACCTTCGCGCCCACACCTGGAACATTTTGCAAAAGACAAAACCACTCCTGTTCAGCTCTTGTAGCAAAACCAAAAAGTCTGATAGCATCTTCACGAACATGCGTTTCAATAAAGAGGCTTATACCCTCACCAAGAGCGGGCAAAGAAGGACGCAACCGATTTGATACAAAAACGATATAGCCAACACCTTGAACATTCACAAGGATATGATCATCAAAGATATGCTCAAGAATACCTTTTAATTTACCAATCATGCTATAATCCCAATCATGCCATAATCCTCGAACGGTGAGAAATGCTACTACGGTGCATACTGTGACAAAGAGCAAGAGCAAGCGCATCAGCCGCATCACTGCTGTCAAATTCCGCACGGGGAAGGAGAATTTTTACCATCATATGAATTTGTTCTTTAGCACCATGTCCAACACCAATAACCGATTTTTTTACCTTATTTGGAGCATATTCAAAAACGGGCAAATTTGCTTGTGCTGGAGCAAGAAGCGCAATAGCACGCGCTTGACCAAGCTTTAAAGTTGCCGTAGCGTCTTTATTGACAAAGACATGTTCCACAGCTGCTTCATGGGGCATAAATTTATGCAAAACATCTGAAAGTCCTTTATGAAGTTGGCATAATCTGGAAGCAAGGTCACACCGTACATCAGAACAAAGCGTTCCTGCTGCAATAAATTGAAAGCGATTACCGGAGAGATCAATAACACCCCATCCTGTACGACGTAATCCGGGATCAATGCCTATAATACGAATCGTCTCTGCCATAAATCGCAAGCCTATACACTTTTCCCCCCCTTGAACAGAGACTAATAGCCAAGACAGCAAAGGAAAAACAGATCTTCTTTAACAGCGCGCATAAACTCCATGCGCACTTCTAGACTAGATGAAATGGATTTTACCACACTTCAATATTAACCCTCTTGCCATAAGTTTCAAGTCTATACATTTTTCCACCCTTGAACAAGCTAAACAGCAAAGAGCAAAGAATACAGAACAATAAAAAAGAATATTGATCAAAATTTATTTTGAAAGAAGAGGCATGCCCACCAAAATGAAGAAGAAGCGAGGTACAACATTTTCTAAGAACGTCCAAATGCTGTCTTAATCAATTCGATTTGCTTGCCCACCGGATTGCCCTCTTCCAAAACATCAGAAGATCCGCTTTCTCTACCAGCACGCATATATTGCATACGTGCTTCAAGACGCAGTGAACGAGCAACAAATTGTCGGAAAATTTCTGGTAACTCTTGCCAATGAGGGCTTTCTAGTTTCAGCGTCGGTGTATGAAGCGATACTTTTGCAATCTCTTTTTGTATTTGCTCTGGTGTCATTTCCCCTTCGCGCTCTGCACGTAAAAGAAGGAGTTGTGAGGCAATTTGCATAAGCCGTGTGCTTAAATACATCGCTTCTTTAGCATACATTGCAGAAATTTCTGCTGAAAGGGAACGTGCCGCTAATTTCCCCTCTGTGTCAATATAAGTTGCGGTTTCTTCAATGAGTGTCATTGTCTCTTCATAGAGGCGATTGAAAGCATTACCAAAGGCATTATGCTCAATCATGATAATGGGTTCATCATGGGGAAGTTTATGTGCACTCACACTTTCATACTCCAACATCAGCACAAAAATTATGACACTCAACGATTAGAGAGTTAAAAAGTTTCTTTTCCTGCTGCGGTGAATGTCTTTTTATAATGAGTACCTCTTTTTAAACTCTTGCGCAATGTACTTCTTAAGCTAAGGTTAACGCGCCATAGACGTAGAGTAGCATTACAAACTGATAGGTTTCCGTGAAGAAAACCAGCGAAGAGATCGACGTTTTTCACAATAATATGCGACCCCGAATTGCAGAGCAATACCGCTTATTATAAGTAAGGTATCGAAAAAAAACGTTCCTGTCATCACTGTTTTTAAAACTTGTCCAAACATAGCAAAAACAGTTCCCGTTACAAAGACGGGTAAACTGTGTTTTCCTAAAATTGCTAAGGGGTGTTGTGGCGAAACACAAAACAAGTTACGCAAACGAGGCAAGCAAAGGATGAGCCCCGATAACGCAACAATATGGAGCAGACGTGGCAAGCTTAAAAAAGTTTTATTAAAATTAATCAATGGGGAAGACCAGCCAAGCCATCCTAAAACACCCCACCAGTTGAGGCGCACCCATAACAGCGACAGCAAAAGATAGCCCGCAGAAAGAACAATCCAAAAAGGTTGAAAGGCGATAGTTTTCCCCTGTTTAAGAGATAAAGTGCTAACCAGCCCTACGACAAACAAGAATTGCCAAGACAAAGGGTTCAAAAACCACTTTCCCTCTAAAGGATAAGAAGGGGGAGCAATTTTATAAAATCCGCAAACCAAATACAGTATAAACGAGCCCAAAAGCAAAAGCCCTTCCCGTTTACAACTTAAATAAAGCGCAAAGGGTGCAAAAAGCATCAGAACAATATAAAGCGGAAGAATATTATTATACCCTAATTGGTGCCCAAAGCTTAAGGTGCTAAAAAACGCAACAAAAGGCTGTGTAAGAAAGAGCCCCACATTATTCATTGATAAAAGTTTCTCTGAACGCCACAATAAAAAGCCTGCGAAAAAAAGGCTGAGAGTTACAAAAGTAGTAAAAAGATATGCCCCATAAAGCTGAAGAGCTCTCTGCCAAAGCTTGCGAACAATGAAAGTAAAGGGCTCCTGATGTAACCGTGCATGAAAACTTAACCCAAGAGAAATTCCTGAAAGCAAAACAAAAACTTCTGCGGCATCAGAAAAACCGAAGTTTCTATGTGTTAAAGACTCATAAAGAGTTCCAGGAATATGGTTGATGAAAATCGTCAATAAGGCTAAAGAACGAAAAACATCAATGCGCGTATCACGATGAGAAGGATGTGTATTATGATTAAGAGCACCTTGGTATCCCATAAGTGAACCCCCATAAGCAATAAATGAGCAAAGCGCGCTTTAGAATGTAATTTTATTTTTAAAAGTCAAGTTTATTTTTAAAAATCTAAGGACTTTGTATGACAAAAGAAAAAAATAAATCGATTGATCCCCATCCTTTTCCTCAATTGGTTTTAACATTGGATGTTCGACGGACTTTAGAACCTAGCTTTTTGCATCAAATCTTGCAAATCCAAACCCCACAACCCCAAACCTCACAAAAAAAGTCTTTTGCATGCGTTATTCTTTATGACTCTCAGGGTGATGCAGCTTTTTTACAAAAACAAGCACAACTTTACGCACAAGATATTCAACAAAATGATACCGCCCTTCTCATTACTGGAGACAGCCGAATTGCGGGACGAATAAAAGCTGATGGCGTGCATATAGAGGGTGACCTTAACGCTCTCGAAAGCCTCGACAATCAGAAAAGGGAACAAAAAATCATAGGTTTTGGAAATTTACGCAATCGCCATAGCGCCATGATTGCTGGAGAAGCCGGCGTCGATTACCTGTTTTTTGGAAAACTCGGTGCTGATAAAAAGCCACAGCCTCACCCCCGCAATGTCCAACTAGCAGGGTGGTGGGCAGAGATTATGGAAATCCCTGCTATTCTTCAAGCAGGCAGCGATTTTACAACTTTTGATGAAGTTTTAAAAACCGCCTGTGAATTCATTGCTGTCGAAGAAGTCATTTTCGGGAACAATAATCCTTTGATGATACTCGAAAGAATAAAAGAAAAATGTGAAACCACCCCCTTGTAATGCGGAAAACATTCATACAAGCACCGATAAAAAACCACACATACCCATATTATCCATGTATCACCCACAATTACAGATAAAGGGGATAAAAATGCGTTTCGGTGACCCGTAATTCAATCAGATTGCTTCATCACTCAATCAAATTTTCTATAATTCAGTCAAATTTCCCCACATTTCTATCAATTAAATGGAGAGCTACCGTTTCTTTTTGTGCATGTTATAAGAAAATGAAAATTATAAAACTCTTTTAATTCAAATCTTTATAAAAATAACCCATCATTTTTATTGATAACTAACGGTACAAATACGAAAAAAGGGGAAAACAAAAAATGGAATACAGAGGAACGATTGAAGGCCTTAAAAACATAGTTCGCAAAGCTGGATATGAAATCATAGAACCTAAATTCACACAACATGTGTCCCATAATTTACTGCATCAGATCGAAATCTCTGAGGGAGGCGTTATTATTTGGCATGAAGGTACAGGAATAATCAGCATTTTCAGTAGAAAAATCATACAGGAAAAGCTAGAAAAAGCCTTGGCTAAGCATATAGAAGAAAAATCAAAGACTGCTTCCCATGTCTCAAAACCCCTTTCTCCAGAAATCTTTATCGTACACGGTCATGATTCTGCTGCTCTAAAGGACCTTAAACTAGTTCTTTACGAACTTGGGCTCAAACCATACATCTTACAAGATACGAGCGGTAATGGTCTAACCATCATTGAAGCTTTGGAAAAAGAAATCTGTAAGCCAACCCGTTCTATAAAATTTGGTATTGTACTGCTTACTCCCGACGACATGGGCTATTCCAGAACTGCTGGTACGACAGCAGCACCTCGTGCGCGACAAAATGTTATTCTCGAAATGGGCATGTTAATATCCGCGCTTTCTCGAAAAAATGTTGCTATTCTGATAAAGCAAGACGTTGAAATCCCTTCAGATGTTCATGGAATTATATACCTTCCTTTCAAGGACCACGTAAAAAAAACAGTTCCAAAACTTGTCGATCGATTAATAGAATCTGGATTCACTTTAGATCCAGCAGCAATTTCTCGTGCATTAAATTAAACTTGAACAACGCCTAAGAGAAAACAGCCCCCTAAAGTTTGAACACGAAGATTAATCCATTATAAATAAGCCCATACTATGAGTATCCTCGGAATTCTGGGAGATTTTGCTATGTCCAAATGCTATAAGCACTAAAAGCAAAATGCTGATTTAGGTTTAGTTTTAGACTCCCAGAATACTCATGCGAGGGCGCTCGCAACCGACGGGGGGCTCTAAAGTGCAAACCAAAATTCTCAACGACATTTTTGTAGGCAAGAGAATTCGTTTTAGGCGAAAAATGTTGAAAATGTCTCAAAAACAATTAGCGCATGCTTTAAGTGTAAGCTACCAACAAATCCAAAAATATGAAACAGGCTTAAATCGTGTGAGCGCGGGACTCCTGAAGGATATTTCCGATATCCTAAGCGTTCCACTTACCTTTTTCTACGCAGATATCTTACAAGAGACCCCATACCACCATGATGAGATAATATCGAGCAGAGAGGAATATCTGCTTTTAAAAAGATTTAGAGTTTTAACATCGGTAAAACAAAGAGCAATTTTACAGTTGCTCTCTGATCAGAATGAGAACTTTTAATATATATTTCGTATGTTAAGTATAAGCTTTAAGTGCTCTTAGAGATGATAGTAGTTTTTAAAAAACGAATGAAAAAATACCGCTTGATTGTGCACCGATACGTTGTTAGTATGGTCATGAGCAAAAGTGCTCTTATTTTGCTGTAAGAGCTGCCCAAGAGGGCCTAACAATAAATAGGGGGGAATTAAGATGTTAAAATATTTATTGCTACCACCGCTTGTGTTGGCAGCTGGTTGTGCATCTGTGAATGGTGATCTCTCATCAAGTTATGTTGGTCCAGGTCTTACGAAGGATTATGCAAAATTCATCGCTCATGATTATATTCACACGATAGAAAAACGTTTACCACCCGCCACCACAACACTTATTATAGGGAAAAATAACACTGAAGACAACTTTACTCCTCTATTTGTCACTCTGTTACGACACAAGGGGTATAATGTGATCTATACAGATCAACCCAAAAAGCAGCGAAACATGGGTGTAAATTTGTTTTACACACTAACACCAAAGGATGGTGGGCGTGTAGTTTCTGTTTTTCAGTATGAGTGGGCTGGAGAACCATGTTATTCTATACATATTTATAGAAGAGATGAAATTTCTAAGAAGAGATAACCCCCTATTTAATGTGGACATTTTCCATATTTGAGACGTAAAGACCTAAAAGCTCTTGCTAAAGAAAAGAGATTTTCACCTCAAGAGAAATCCTTGTTTTAAACCAGAATGAACAGCTCACCATATCTTGTAACGATACAAGGTATGGTGAGCTATAACTTCAGGATTTAAACATAACCCTATACGCATCCACTGCATCATCCAATTGGCATAATAAGCCGACGGAGACTACCCAACACACTTGATCAAGTAAGAAGCGATTTTGCAACCTTTGATGAAGTGGTACAAACCGCATATGCATGTATTACCATTGAATAAAGTATTTTTTCACATGATAATCCCTTGACCCTTCTTGAAATGATGCAAAAAAAATGTGAAAACTTCTTCTCGTGGAGGGGGAAGGAGCATTCATGATAAAGCAAGGCATGATTAAAAAAAGCATAGCGCTCTTCACCTTAATAATGATTGACTTCGCTAGTGCTGTTGCAAAATCTGCTGCCAATGTTCAGGAGCTCTCAAATTTTGAACGTTCTTTCAATACAATTCAAGGCACCACAAACACTCAAGAACCTTTCCAACCGTTAAAAGCTGGAGAATATGATCAAGCTTATGACTATTACACCCAAGGCTATTATTTAAAAGCCTTTCGTGAAGCACTCAGACGAGCAGAACAAAATGATCCCATCGCACAGACTCTGGTTGCTCGGATTTATATGGAAGGATGCGCTGTTCCTCGTGATGGTGCGCGCGCTGCTTTGTGGTTTGGACGAGCAGCAAAACAAGGTGAACCACAAGCGCAACTGCGCTACGGTCTTCTGTTATTTGATGGCCATTTTATTTCTAAAAATCAAGAACTTGGTGAAGAGTTTATCCGAAAAGCCGTAGATGCTAAGGTAAAAGAAGCCTATTTTTATTATGGACAATTGCTTCTTTATAAAGCCTCGCGTGAAAAACAAGTTCTTGCGGGTGTTTCTTCACAAAGCCGTGAAAATGAGGCGATAGAACAAGCATTAAAATGGTTCTTAAAAGGCGCTGCCCGTGGAGATTCTGAAGCCGCTTTTGCTGCGTCAAAAATCCTTGCCTCAGGAACTTTAACACGTCCAAGGGATGATCGTAACGCCCGCAGACTAATGGAAGCAGCTGCGCAAAATAACCATTCTACAGCACAAATCCTTTTAGCACAATGGCTTGTGCAAGGTCGTGGTGGAGAAACCGATTTTCAACGTGCTTTTCATTTACTTCTGAGCAATGCCATCAATATGGTCCCACCGGCACAGGTTTCTCTAGCAAGGCTCTATCGCGATGGAATAGGCACAAAAGGCGATACGATCATGGCAGCGGCATGGTATATGCTTGCAAAGCACGCCAACCTTCAAGCACCAGACCTTGAAATGATGCTTGAAGGTATGGACGATACACAATTGGAAAAAGCCCGCAAAGAGGCAATAAAGCTCCTTCCTATTTTTTAATACACACTTCAAAGAAATGATATCGTTTACTGCCAAGAAATAAAATCCCCTCCAAATCTCATAAAAATCCCCCCCAAATCTCATAAAAATCCCCCCCAAATCTCATAAAAATCTTTGTGCAAATTCTTAAAAGGCTTGCGTCTGAACGCTTTTTATGGTCTTGCAAAGAATTAAAAAGTAAGAAAAGGCTCTTTTTTGGGAGAACTTATCTAAGCTTTTCTCTCTGCCAACATGATGGAAAGCCCACTGTAAGGACAACGAAAGAACCCTCCACAAAGACCACGAGAGAGCCTACCGCAAGAACAACGAAGAGCGAATAGCCGTAAGGGCAAAAAGAGCTCTCTTTTTGTAAAAATGAAATTGGATATAAAACGATGAAAATTAATGGCAATGAAATTCGTCCTGGAAATGTAATTGAGCATCAAGGAGGCTTATGGGTAGCTGTGAAATGCAATGCTGTAAAACCAGGAAAAGGTGGTGCATTTAACCAAGTTGAAATGAAAAATTTAATCGATGGTACAAAACTCAATGAACGATTTCGTTCTGCCGAAACTGTTGAACGCGTACGCCTTGAACAAAAAGACTTTACATTTCTCTATCAACAAGGTGACGCTCTAATCTTTATGGATTCAGAATCTTATGAACAACTTGAATTACAAAAAGATTTTGTCGGTGAACGCGCTGCTTTCTTGCAAGACGGGATGACAGTAACTGTTGAACTTTATCAAGAAAAGCCTATTGGCATATCACTTCCCGATCAGGTCACTGTAACAATTGTTGAAGCAGATCCTGCCATCAAAGGGCAAACAGTTACATCTTCTTATAAACCTGCCATTCTTGAAAATGGTATTCGCATTCTTGTACCACCTTTTATTAATGCCGGTGAACGTGTCATTGTCGACACCAACGAGTTGATTTATGTGCGTCGTGCAAATGATAAATAAAGGAATAAAAAATGGCCCATTCTGCAATCATGAATGTCATGGTGCAAGCTGCAATGAAAGCTGGACGCTCATTAGTGCGTGATTATGGTGAAGTGCAAAATTTGCAAGTGTCTTTGAAAGGGCCAGCAGATTATGTAAGCCAAGCAGATCGTAAGGCTGAAAAAATTATTTTTAATGACTTAAGCAAAGCGCGGCCAAAATTTGGCTTTCTGATGGAAGAATCTGAAGAAATTATTGGGGAAGATTCACAGCATCGTTTTATTATAGATCCTTTGGATGGTACAACAAATTTTCTCCATGGCATTCCTTTTTTTGCGGTTTCCATTGCTTTAGAAAGTCAAGGAAAAATCGTTGCTGGAGTAATTTATAATCCCGTGAATGATGAGTTGTTTACCGCTGAACGTGGTGGCGGTGCTTTTTTTAATGACCGGCGCTGTCGCGTTTCTGCACGACGCCGATTAGAAGATTGTGTCATTGCAACGGGCATGCCGCATTTTGGTCGTCCAAATCACGGTGCATATCTTATTGAACTGCGCAATGTCATGGCTGAAGTTGCTGGACTCCGCCGTTTTGGCGCTGCTGCCCTTGATTTGGCTTATGTCGCCGCAGGAAGAACAGATGGATTTTGGGAAGACAATCTGCAAATTTGGGATATAGCCGCTGGAATACTGATGGTTCGCGAAGCCGGTGGTTTTGTCACGGATAAGGAAGGTGGCAACGATATATTTCGCAAAAAAAATATCATTGCTAGTAATGAACTTATTCGCCTCAAACTAGAAAAAACTCTCAAAAAAGGCATTTGAGAAAAAAAGACGTTCGAGAAAAGGTACTAATCTTTATGACAATCATTCATTCAGGTGAAAATTGCAATTTGGCTAGATACGCATAAACCCCGTTTTGTGAGACGAGTTCGGCATGTGTTCCTTCTTCGACCAGAGCACCTTTATCCATCACGAGAATGCGATCTGCTTTTAAAATCGTTGCCAAACGGTGAGCAATCACCAGTGTTGTTCTATTTTGCATCAACCCTTCTAAGGCTTCTTGCACCAATTTTTCACTATTTGCATCTAAGGCTGATGTTGCTTCATCAAGCAGCAACAGGGGAGCATTTCTTAAAATCGCGCGTGCAATACCAATACGTTGTTTTTGTCCACCAGAAAGCATAGTACCGCGTTCTCCCACTTGCGTATCAAAACCGTTTGGTAAAGATTCAATAAATTCAAGAGCATTGGCTGTTTTTGCCGCAGCAACAATTTGCTCTTCATTACACTTTTCTGTCCCGAAAATAATATTATCGCGTAACGTCCCATCAAAGATAGCGACATCTTGTGGAACATAAGAGATTGCACTGCGTAAATCTTGCAAAGAAAGACGATTAATCTCCACGCCATCAAAGCGAATTTGACCACTTGTAGGATCATAAAAACGAAGGATCAAAGAAAAAATGGTGCTTTTTCCTGCACCAGAAGCACCAACAAAAGCAACCGTCTCACCTTCTTTGACAGAAAAAGAAAGAGAACGCAAAATCTTCTCTTGTGGTCTGGAAGGATAAGTAAAATTAACCTGATCAAAAACAAGTGCACCTCGGACAGGTTGTGCCAACGGTAAGGGATTTTGAGGAGCTAAAATTGTAGGTTTTTCTTGCAACAATTCAGCAAGTCGTTCAGCCGCGCCTGCTGCTTGTATTAATTCTGCTCCCAATTCCGATAATTGCGCAAAAGTAGAAGCCCCAAACACTGCGTAGAGGACAAATTGACCTAGTGTCCCACCAGTCATAGTGCCATTCAGAACATCTCGAGACCCAATCCATAAAACAGCAACCACACTGCTAAAAACCATAAAAATTGCAAAACCCGTAAAAAAGGAACGCAAAATGACAGAAGCACGTGCTGTTTGAAAAGCACGCTCTATCAATTGTGAAAAGCGTGTAGAAACAAGTTTTTCAGCGGTAAAGGCTTGCACAGTACGAATAGCGCTTACCTGTTCGGTTGCCAAAGCATTTGCATCTGCAAGACGATCTTGTGCCGCACGTGTACGTACACGAACCTTGCGCCCAAAGATAACTAACGGAATAGCAACAAAGGGGATAGCAAGCAAAACAAGCGAAGACAATTTGGCATTTGTGATCACCATCATCACAACTGCTCCAATCACCACAATCAGATGACGCAAAGCTGTAGAGGCAGTTGAACCAACAGCCAATTTTATTTGCGTAGTATCTGTTAACAACCGCGAAACAAGTTCACCAGAATGGGAATGGTCAAAAAAAGCAGGAGAAAGTTTCATTATATGCACAAAAACATCACGCCGTAAATCGGCAACAATTCGTTCTCCCAAGGTGATAACACAATAATAACGGCAAGCAGAAGCAAGTGCGAGAAGCAAAGCTAAGACAAACAAAACACAGAAAGTAAAATTGATATGGTCGTGGCTTGAAGCAGAAAAACCATGATCAAACATTTGACGAATAGCAATAGGCAAAGCCAAAGTAACAAGAGCAGCAACAGACAAAGCAAGAAAGGCAAAGACAAACAACCAGCGATAGCGTACAAGATAAGGGCCAAAAGTTGCAAGAGAAGATAATGAAGGTTTTTTTAGAGAAGACTTTACAGATTTTTCTGAATGATTGAAGAAATTCATAGGCTTTCGCTCACTTGAATAAAGGTTGTTTATAACTCTTTATACAACAACACACCTTGAACACTTGTTTTTTAATGCGTGCTCAGTTATAGAAAGAATAATTTAATCAACTTACCAAAAAGACGAAGCAAGCGCACTCAAAAAAAACACGTGTCATTTCGTTGTATAAAACAGAAGGTTTGCCGCATGAAAGCGAATATTCATCCCAACTATCATAGGATTACCGTTGTTATGACGGATGGCACCCAATATACGACTCGCTCAACTTGGGGAAAAGAGGGGGACACCCTTAATCTAGACATTGATCCAAGAACCCATCCAGCGTGGACAGGAGGGTCTCAAACACTTGTAGACCGTGGTGGTCGTGTTTCTAAATTCAAAAATCGTTTTGGTAACCTCGGCATGTAAAAGCCTATTTCTGGTTGTGAAGAGCAAAAAACGACCAGTAAAGTTCTAATAAAGTTGAGTGTGCTCAGTGGAATTATTTGTGCCCAGTAAAGTCGTTTGTATATTGCAAACAATGAAACTGCCTTCAGCTGTAAGAAGGGTGCGATTTGAGAGCTCTCATAATTAAGGTTTTGTAGAAAACACGTTAGTCAAAACTGCCAATGAGGTACCCCGCTTCAAAGCGGGGTTTTTTTACGTACGATGAAGGATAAATAAAAAGAGAAAACGCCCTTAATCTGACATTGATCCCAAAACCCATCCAGCGTAGATAAGGTGAATCTCAAACATGAGGAGATCATGGTAGATGCGTATCTTTATTCAGAAATCGTTTTGATAACCTCGGCATGTAAATGTTTCCTTGACCTTAAGAAGCAAGATTTGTTAGCCATCTCAATAAACGCTGGTCTAATGTCATGATTTTGATGAGTAAGCATAAGAGTTTGAGAATCGAATAGCCTCTTCATTTTGATTAAGTTATGTGCAAACGCTATAAACTCTCTTTATTCAGGGAGAATAAGAACATACCTAGGAGGAGCTAAACGGAATAAGAGAGCGTCGTAACCCCACATAGCAGACAAGCAGCAAAGAGAAAAAACGCCTTCACCAATTGTTAAGAGTAATGCGGACGATATAGCGGCTTCATCTGCTATTGCTTCGCGCCGTTCTAAGAGGTATCCGAAAAAAAAGAAAAAGCACGCTAATGCACTCGCTCCCGTAAAGAAACTTAACACGGCATGAACCGGTCCCCGCATGTTGAGCAGAATAAGAAAAATTATGAAAATAAACACTCCAAATATTCCAGCGAATACTCCACACACCATATGGCACGAATTTCGCATCATAATTGCAGAAGTACTCTCTTCTGCATATCGATTTTTTCTTTTGGTGGTTATCTTCTTGGAAGATATGCTGTCCACAAATCCCCCTCATTTTTAAGCCAAGATGCTATAAAATCATGTGCTCGTAATTATATCATCACAAAATACAAGAAAAATTTATTTATTTTAACTAAAAAACAAGTGCTTTATCTAGTGCAAACCTATTTTCTTTAGCAAGAACTCCTCAATCCGTTCATCTAAAATACAAAAAATCATCTACCTTGAAGATTAGGCTATCCTTACGCACAAAAGGTTGACAAACCGCATGTCTTATCTGCCCTGAAATTATAACTTTCCAATCTCCCCGCTCATCCACCTTCTCGACTGCAATCAAATGGATTTTACGGATAACAAAATAGTGTCAAAAAACAAAAAATATTGCGCTATCAAACTCTTCAAGACAGTATCAAGCTTTATGATTTTCACTCAAAAAGTAAGTACCGGCCTCATGAACAACAACACACCATAATGCTGTTCATTCACAAATTTACGAGCATTATCTCCCCTTCCCCGCTCTCACCTCTCGACGTCCTCCACAAATACTTAAAGAAATACACGAGGAAAAATTCTCTGAGAAAGCTTTCAATCCTAAAAAGCGCGCCCCACCATTTTATCATGATGAGGGCTTCTTAAATCACGCAGAAACATGCAAAATCTCCCCACATTCAAACAGAGAACTTATTCTTCAAGCACAAGATTTCTCACGGTCTTTTGTCCATTGCCCCAAAGCCGCAAGGTGGTTCATCTGTGCGCGATGAAAAAAAGCCTTTTGTGCAACAGCAATATTTTCATGTCTGCCACCCCATGCCTTCAAAGCCGCCGCTTGCAACGCCCGCCCATAAGAAAAGGTCAATTTCCAAGGCAATGCACCCAGAGCATTCCCCAAAACATTCATTGCCGATAAATGGGCAGTTGCTTCTTCATCAGATTGTCCCCCAGAAAGAAAAGCAATCCCTGGAACAGCAGTAGGAACAGTCCGTTTAAGCACCTGAACTGTCTTTTCAGCCACTTCTTCCACAGAAGCATTGCGTGCACCTTTTCCATCAATCACCATATTGGGTTTTAAAATCATACCCTCTAAAAGAACACGCGCCTCAGACAATTCTTTAAACACCGCGGTCAAAACAGCTTGTGTCACCTCAAAACAGCGCGCAATTGAATGCCCACACGATGGTCCATCCATAAGCACTTCTGGTTCAACAATCGGCACAATCCCTAACTCCTGACACAAAGCAGCATAGCGTGCGAGAGCTTGCGCATTTTGGTTGATTGCCCCTCTTGTTGGGAGAGTGTGTGCATCAATCGCAATCACCGCCCGCCATTTAGCAAAACGTGCTCCCAAAACATAATAATCTTTTAAACGCTCCCGAAGCCCGTCTAATCCTTCTGTAATTGTTTCTTGAGGAAAAGCCGCCAATGGTTTAGCGCCAGTATCGACTTTAATCCCTAGTAAAGCACCCGCATCACGAATAAGATCTATCAACATTTTCCCAGATGATGCTTTTTGACGAATGGTTTCATCAAATAAGATGACACCAGAAATGGCACTTTCCATGGCTTCCTTTGCGCTAAAAAGCATTTCACGATAAGCGCGGCGATTATCTTCGCTACATTCAACACCAATAGTTTCAAAACGCTTTCCAATCGTAGTAGTACTTTCATCTGCCGCCAAAATACCTTTACCCGCACAAACCAGAGCAAGTGCTATATCCTCAAGACGTTCATTCATAAAAAATTCCTCTTTGTTTTGTCTCAATTTCTAAAAGTACGCAACACCACCATCACGCCCCACACAACTCCGTGATCATATAGCTTTTCTTTAAGCCTAAAACCCTTTAAGCCTGCATGAGCGCGAGAATACCGGGCAGCACCTTACCTTCCATCCATTCCAAAAAAGCACCGCCTGCTGTCGAAAGATAAGTAAAATCATTGGCAACACCAGCATGATTAAGCGCAAAAACTGTATCTCCCCCTCCAGCAATTGAAACCAATTTCCCCTTTTGGCTGCGTCCTGCAGCATGGCGTGCAATCGCAATTGTTCCTTGATCAAAGGGAGGTTTCTCAAAAACACCAAGAGGCCCATTCCACACAAGAGTGGCTGCTTTATCAAGCACACCTTTAACATGCGCAATGGAGCGGGTACCAATATCCAGAATCATGCCGTCCTCAGGAATATCTTTAATGTCATAAAGCCGATGCGGTGCATCCTTTTCAAAGCGAAATCCAACAATCACATCCACAGGGAGTAGAAGCTCACATTGGCATTCTTGCGCTTTTTGAATAACTTTTTTTACCGTTTCCATAAGTGCATGTTCACATAGTGACTTTCCAACATGAATGCCTTGCGCCGCTAAAAAACTATTGGCCATACCACCACCAATCACCAAATGATCAACCTTTTCTAACAAATGATTAAGCACAAAAAGCTTACTAGAAACCTTAGCCCCACCCACAATAGCAACCACTGGACGCGCTGGGCTACCAAGCCCTTTTTCTAGCGCCTGCAATTCAGCCTGCAAAGAACGTCCCGCGTAGGAAGGCAACAAATGTGTTATCCCCTCCACTGAAGCATGAGCACGATGAGAAACTGAAAAAGCATCATTGACATAGATATCCCCATTATGCGCTAAAGCCTCAGCGAAAGAACAATCGTTCTTTTCTTCACCTAAATGGAAACGAACATTTTCAAGCAGTAAAACACCACCGTTTTGCAACGCATCAACCGCCATCCGCGCGGCTTCTCCGATACAATCTGATGCAAAAGCCACCGGCTGATTGATTATTTTTTCCAACGCTTGCACAACGGGGTATAGTGAAAATTCTGGCTCCACCTGTCTTTTGGGGCGACCACAATGGGAAAGAAGAATAAGCTTAGCTCCACGCTTTTGAAGCTCAATAAGGGTCTCTTTATGTCGTTTGAGACGCGTTTCATCGCATACTTCGCCTTGCGCCATTGGAACATTAAAATCCACCCGCACAAGAACACGTTTCCCAGCGACATCAACATCATCAAGTGTACGAAAACCCATCATTGCTCCCTCTTCACTTTCTGTTGTTTCAAACAAAAACGCATCTGCTTAACTCTCCGCACACAATCGCCCCTTTGCTTTTACGCAAAGAAACCCGTGTTTGTGTTTTCTCAAACTTTGTCTCGTTCAAAAGCGCACTGTTTCAAATTCTGCCCCCTGCATGCAGTTTTAAACACCACGCATTACTATACCGAAACAAAACACAGCACGTAACTTAGAAAATATCTTTTCCTTAGCGTACAAAAAACAATCTTTACTCATTTTTTTCAAAAAAAAATACCTTAATTTTCATTATAAAAATGAACTTTTTTATAAAATAGAGAATCTTCGTGTCCCATTTTTATATTGTTTTGGCAAAAGCCACAGCAGTATCACTCATACGGTTAGAAAACCCCCATTCATTATCGTACCAAACCAAAACACGACAGAGCTTACCATCAATCACCTTGGTTTGATCATTGTGGAAAATAGCTGAATGTGGATTATGGTTAAAATCACAACTCACAAGCTTTTCTTCCGTATAGTCCAAAATGCCCGCAAGCGCACCGCGTGCAGCAGAACAAATGGCAGTGTTTATTTCTTCAATTGTTGTGGAACGTTTAGCGGTAAATGTCAAATCAACAACAGAAACATTAGGAGTTGGAACGCGAATTGACACACCGT
This sequence comes from Bartonella refiksaydamii, assembly GCF_902652675.1. NCBI lineage: Bacteria > Pseudomonadati > Pseudomonadota > Alphaproteobacteria > Hyphomicrobiales > Bartonellaceae > Bartonella > Bartonella refiksaydamii. The sequence goes on along the minus strand of NZ_LR736300.1, from coordinate 19,764 downwards.
CGAGCAACCCTTTTAATTCTGGCAAGACCAACCCCACAGCCTTTGCTGCACCTGTTGACGTAGGAATCATAGAAAGAGCCGCTGCACGTGCACGATAAAGGTCACGATGCATTGTATCTAACACAGGTTGATCGCCCGTATAAGAATGAATTGTTGTCATAAACCCCTTTTCAATTCCAACTATGTTGTGCAAAACTTGGGCAACAGGCGCCAAACAATTGGTTGTACAAGAAGCATTAGAAACAACCCGATGCTCTTTGCTCAAAGACTGATGATTTACCCCGTAAACCACTGTAAGATCTGCACCTTCAGAAGGCGCAGAAACAAGAACCCGCTTTGCCCCAGCATCCAAATGCGCACTTGCTTTATCTCGCGCAGTAAAAATGCCCGTACATTCCAAAGCAATATCGATATCCAAAGCCTTCCAAGGCAATTTTTCTGGATCACGCTCTGCGTATACCTTTATCAAACCGCACCCGACATCAATGGCATCACCCACAACCTTGATGGGGCGAGGAAAACGCCCGTGGACTGAATCATAGCGCAACAAATGGGCATTGGTCTCCACCGCCCCCAAATCGTTAACAGCCACAACTTCAATATCTTGTCGCCCACTTTCCACAATGGCACGCAAAATATTGCGTCCAATACGCCCAAACCCATTAATTGCAACGCGAACAGTCATTTCACATTTTCCTTATCAATTTTTATAGCGCAACAAATGGGCATTAGTTTTCACCAACCCCCAAAATCATTAACAGCCACAACTTCAATATCTTGTTGTCCATTTGTCACAATAGTGCACAAAATACTGTACCAACACAAAAACCATTCATCGCAACGTGAACAATCATTTCATATTTTCCTTACTGAGTTTTCCAAGCTCTTTTTCAACAGTAGCCACCACATTTTCACAAGTGATACCGAAATGCGCGTAAAGCGCATCAATCATCCCACTTGCACCAAACCCTTCCATACCAATAAACACACCATCACAGCCAATAAAGCGATCCCATCCTTGCCGAACGGCAGCTTCAATGGCAACTTTAATTGGAGCATCCCCAATGAGAGCACGCTGATAGGAGAGAGATTGCTGCGCAAAGAGCTCAAAACAAGGCACAGAAATCACTCGCGTTGGAATACCTTTTTCCTCTAAAACAGCATGCGCCTTCACCGCAATTTGCAATTCTGAACCGGAAGCAAACAGAGTCACCTGCGCATCATCACTTGCTGTTAGTAATTCATAAGCGCCAAGCATACAAAGATTTTCTTCTTCATATTCTTGTCGCAAAAGTGGTAAATTTTGTCGGCTCAAAGCTAAAGTGGAAGGTGTCTTTCGTGCTTTCAAAGCCAATTGCCAACACTCAACCGTCTCCATAGCATCCGCAGGGCGAAAAACCAGATGATTAGGCATTGCACGCAAGGAAGCTAAATGCTCCACAGGTTGATGGGTAGGACCATCTTCACCAAGACCAATAGAATCATGGGTCATGACATAAATCACCCGCAAACCCATGAGAGAAGAAAGGCGCATGGCAGGACGCATATAGTCAGAAAAGCATAAAAAGGTTCCCCCATAGGGAATAAAGCCTCCATGAAGGGCAAGACCATTCATCACCGCTCCCATCGCATGTTCGCGAATTCCATAATGCAGATAGCGCCCTGAAAAATCTTCAGCAGAAATACTTTTCATCTGGCTGCTTTTTGTATTATTAGATCCGGTTAAATCAGCAGAACCACCAATTGTTTCACTAACGATTTCATTGATAACTTCAAGAGCCATTTCCGAAGCTTTACGCGTAGCAACAACAGGGCACTCCTCGCTAAGGCGCTGTTTATAAGCATCAATAGCGCCATCAAATCCGCCCAAGAGATCACCCCGCATCAACCTTTCAAACTCCACCCGTTCTGACACAGGAAGAGCAGCTAATTTTTCTTCCCATTTTTGTCTTTTTTTAGCAGCATTGAGACCAGCCAAACGCCAATCATCGAGAATATCTGCTGGAATAACGAAAGGCTCAACATCCCACCCCAAAGCGATACGGGTTTCAGCAATTTCTCGTGCTCCTAAAGGAGCTCCATGGACTTTATTGGTTCCCGCTTTATTTGGTGCTCCAAAGCCTATAGTTGTTTTGCAAGCGATCAAAGTTGGTTTATCGGAATTTCGAGCAACCTCAATGGCACGTGCGAGTGCTGCTTGATCATGCCCATCAACTTTATATGCATCCCAACCAGACGCTTTAAAACGCGCTATTTGATCTGTACTATCAGCAAGAGAAATTTCTCCATCAATGGAAATATTATTATCATCCCACAACACAATAAGTTTATTGAGTTTTAAATGTCCCGCAAGAGAAAGTGCTTCTTGGGAAATCCCTTCCATAAGACAGCCATCCCCTACCAATGCATAAGTGTAATGGTTGATGAGATCACCAAAACGCGCATTTAGCAAGCGCTCAGCAAGCGCCATCCCCACAGCATTAGCCAATCCCTGCCCAAGAGGTCCAGTGGTTGTTTCGACTCCTACAGCGTGCCCATACTCTGGATGCCCAGCAAGCTTTGACCCTAATTGGCGAAAATTTTTGAGATCCTCAAGGGAGATATCTTCATAACCAGACAGATACAGTAAGGCATAAAGCAACATAGACCCATGCCCAGCAGATAACACAAAACGATCACGGTCGGGCCAATGAGGATTTTTAGGATCATGGGCAAGAAACTTTGTATAAAGAACGGTAGCAATATCAGCTGCTCCCATTGGCAAACCAGGATGACCAGAATTTGCTGTTTCAATCGCATCAATAGCAAGAAAACGGATAGCATTGGCCATCTGATTCTGTTGTTCTGTATTTGTCATGAATGATAGACCATTTCGTTAAACAGTTATTTTATTGCTTCTTCCGTATTCTCTTAATTTTTTGAGAAATACTGTTTTTTAATCCTCAGCATGAGACTTTATCACTTAAGATAACATTAATAACATTCCCCTCACGCATCCTTCATATACAGTACATTTATGCCAATACTCTCAAAAAATCCAGCTTTTAATTAACATGTATCCCCTGCTTTGCTTGCTAAAATGTCCTACATACTTAAAAATAAAATTCACGCAAGAAAAGAATAATGAATGATTCGTTTTTGCATAAAGAACTGATAAAGGATACAATTACCTAAAGGATAAAAATATCATGAACCAAGAAACTACGGTTCTGCCACAAGCTTTAGAGCAACTGGAAAAAGCACTAAGAACCTTAGAGTTCACCATTATAAACCGCAATGCCGTTATTGATAAAAACAACGAATGGGAAGAGGAAATTCAACGAATGAACGCTGATCGTAGCCATCTTGCCCAAGCGCTTGACAAAGCCGAAGCCCAAGTCGAGCGGCTAGAAGCAGTGAACAAAGAAGTTTCCAAACGTTTAATCAAAGCAATGGAAACGATTCGTGTCATAATTGATAGATAAAGGTTTAAAGACATGGAAACCGTTTCAGTCACAATTGATGGTAAAAATTATCGCATGGCTTGCAATAAAGGACAAGAAGACCACCTTATTGAACTTGCAGCCCGATTAGACCAATATATCACACATTTGAAGAAAAATTTTGGCGAAATTGGTGACCACCGTCTGTCGGTTATGGCCGGCATTATGATTATTGACGAAATGGAAGAAATAAAACGAGAAAATAAAAAACTACAAGAAGATTACGAGACTCTTTTACGACTTCATAATGAAAGGGATCGTACCATGGGAAAGATTGTACGAAATACAACGGAGCGGATTGAAAAGCTCACCAATCAATTGCTCAAAGATGAACAAAACAATATTGATTTTCAACAACAAGAAAACTCATAAACGCGCAACTGTGCTTTTACCAACCAGAAAAACAATGCTCAAAGACTAGCATGATCATCCCAATTGTAGCAGCACAATGGTAAAAAATCGTGCAAATTACAAAAGCAGTAGCAGTAGATGAACAAACTGCTCTTTCAAGAAAAAGCAAAGCAGGACAAGTAGGTGTTGCTATTTAAACACCTCTCATTCCGTCTTGAGAAACAGAAGCGATACGCAATAAATTTGTAGCACCAGGTGTACCAAGGGGAACGCCTGCTGTCACAAGGAAGCGATCTCCTACTTGGCAAAAACCTTCTTGAAAGACAATCGCCGCCGCTCGGTCAACCATATCCTCCAAATCTCGCGCATCTTCAGTGACAACACAATGCAGCCCCCAAACCAAAGCCAATCGCCGCGCTGTTTCCACAATAGGAGATAAAGCAATAATGGGTCTATTCGGACGCTCCCGTGATGCACGCACACCCGTTGTCCCTGAAGCAGTATAGGCAACGATAGCTGCTAATGCTAGTGTTTCAGCAATCTGGCGCGCCGCAAGAGAAATCGCATCTGTTCCCGTTGTTTCTGGAGCAGGATGCTGTGCCCCAACCTGAGCTGCATAAGTGCGATCTTGCTCGATTTGCCGAGCAATCCGGTCCATCATAAGCACAGCCTCTTCAGGATAAAGACCAGACGCAGATTCAGCAGACAACATCACGGCATCGCTTCCCGCATAAACAGCTGTAGCAACATCAGATACTTCTGCACGTGTCGGAACAGAAGATGTAATCATTGACTCGAGCATTTGTGTCGCCACCACAACAGGCTTTCCAGCTAAACGACAAGCCTTTATCAGCTCCATTTGAATAGCAGGAACTTTTTCCAACGGTATTTCCACCCCGAGATCTCCCCGTGCAATCATAATACCATCAGAAACATCAATAATTTTCTCTATATGTTCCAAAGCTTGCGGTTTTTCGATTTTAGCCATCAAAGCCACTTTGCTTTTTGTCAACCGACGCACCTCCATAATATCTTCTGGACGTTGAATAAAAGAAAGTGCAACCCAATCAACGGGTTGTTCTAAAAGAGCCTGAAGATCAGCCTTATCCTTTGATGTCATCGAACCAAAAGGTAAAACTGTATCGGGAAGACTCACGCCTTTTCGATCAGAAATGTACGTTCCAGCAACCACACGACACTGAACAGAGTGACCATCACAAACTTGCGCACACAGTTCCAACTTTCCATCATCAATCAACAGCCGATCCCCCGGTTTAACAGCCGTAAGGACATCTGCGTGCGGAAAAAAAACACGTTGTGCATCGCCAAGTACATCACGACCATCTAAGGTAAAATTCTGCCCAACACGCAAATTCTCTTGACCTTTAGCAAAACAGCCAATGCGCAATTTTGGTCCCTGTAGATCCACTAAAATGCCGATTGGTCGTTGAGTATTTTTTTCTACCTGCCGTATGCGCTTTACCAAATCACACATTGTTTTACGGTCAGTGTGACTCATATTCAGACGAAAAACGTCTGTTCCAGCCATAAAAAGTTTTTCAATCATCCCAATGGAAAAAGAAGAAGGACCGAGAGTGGCAATAATTTTTACCTTACGTGCGCGCTTCATGGTGAAAAATCTCCTGAAAGACGAGAAGAATGTACAACCGAATCACCAAACAAAGACTCATCAGTCAACTGCACCATCCAACTAATTTGATTGCCTGTATCAATTTCTTTAAACTCAGCCTTTTGATAGCCTCGGGGGAAACAATCATGAACCCCTTGAATGGTAAACTGACTATCCTGCACACACATAGTTACAGAACCGGGCCAGTTCCCTTTTTTCTGTGCGCCCTCCGCATAAAAATAATAATACCGCGAAGCAAGGGGACCATCAATTAAAGTTTTACACTCTGTTACGGGTACCATCCACCATCCTTCGCTTACCCAACCTGAAAGCGTACGATAGCCAAGGGCAACACCAACAGGCTGCTGGGTCATATTACAAACTCTAAAATCAGCTTTTGCAAAATTAACAAGCGGAAAAAAAAGCAGAACGCTCAAGAGAAAAACCCTCAGTCCTTGCTGCAACACCCATTGCCGATTTCTGGGCTGCTTTTTGTCAACCATAAAACTCCCTTTATGACATAAGTCCTTAAAACAAAACATACATCCCTTCTTTTCTTTTTTTTCAAGAACTTTTCAAATGTAGACAGAGATATCTTTAATTCTTTTCTGGTCCTTATTGCCTTTTTGTCAATGCAGATTTTCAAAATTTTACAAAATATTTAAAGACAATTTGTAAAAAAAGTGTACAGCTTGATTAATTTTCTGTTTTTCAAGCTTTTCCAACACAAATTTATCGCCAAAAATAGCTTAACATAGATTATCTGGAGAAACATGCAATGAATACAGTGACTGACCAAACACACGCTATATCCGTAAACCAATTACGTGCTTTTATTGAACGTATAGAACGGCTAGAAGAAGAAAAAAAAACCATTTCCGATGATATTAAAGAAGTTTATGCAGAACTGAAAGGTTCTGGTTTTGATAGTAAAGCTGTTCGAAGCATTATACGGTTGCGTAAAAAAGAAGATCATGAACGCATGGAAGAAGAAGCCGTCATCCAACTTTATAAAAACGCGCTTGGGATGAGTTAGCACAGGCGTGTATCTTTTTTTCATATAAAAATTCAAGTTCCAACATATATTTTTTTGCGCACAAAAACTTCTCTTCCAGCGCTGTCGACAGACACTCAAAACGCGCGTTATCGTAGTAATCCAGCGCTGGCTCTGAGAATCTTTGTTGAATTTCTTCATTTCGTCCTATCAAGCGGCGATTTGTTCAAGCAACTTTTCAACGCAACAAACCTGCTTGTAAAATAATTTGCAAAACGCCGTTCTTTCCCCAAAGATCATAAACGGACAAAGAAGAGGCAGCCGTCTAACTTTAAAAATGGCTTTTTATGAGTTAACACCATTGGTGACACCAGACATTTTCTCAAAATAAAAGAGGGAATGGAAAAAATGAATAATCCCCATAAATTTCTGCTAGAAGTTTTAACAACGTGCAATGTGCAACAAAAATATCGGCAAGACATTGCGCAACTTGAAAATGAACCCCTTAAACGGCATAGAAGATCATATACTCTCTCTTAAACCCAGAAGAGTTCTTATATTTCAATCGGTCATGCAAAACGCGAAGTAAGGAGAAAAACGAGGTTGGAGCAAAGACATTGAGCTATACTATATTGCATTTTGCACAAATCAAATGACAAAAGCCGATACAAAACCAGAATAGGACGTAAACAGTTGAAGATATAAAAAAGCAAAATGATGTTTAAAAGTAAATTGCACAATCACTTAAGATTAAGAAAATACTGAACCGTCACAGAGTAACAAATTCACCATAGTGGATCAAATCACCAATATATTGACATATTGAGCATTCCAAATTTATACACAAGCAGCAATAAGAACATCGTTAGTACGCGTAAAATGAACTTATGTATTAAAATATCAAACCAATAATAAACAAGACGCTTTCCATCTTATAGTAAGCTCATAAGAGCTTCATAAAGTGGGGAATTTAAAAATATAAAAACCACCGTAAAGTGTAATCAAGAACAACAATACATTATTAAAATAAAATTATGTGCAACGACTTTTAACTTTTTACTCTATTCTACCATCCCTTATGCAAAAGTTGTCGTTTTTGATAAAATTTATAGTTGATTTACTATTTTTCGAGGCTGATTTCATCAAAAAGGAAAAAGGCATTTGAAAAATTACATGACAAAGATGCGGGATCATAAATTTCTATAAGGAGAGGACTATGGGAATCAAAACAAAACGAACAATTTCCACATTGATCAGTTTAGAAGATGCAAGTGAATTGTCCTCCTATTACCTGCGCAATGCGAATTATTTACATCCTTTTGAACCGGAAAAACCCGATAACTACCATACCCTAACAGCTTGGAAAACACGAGCAAATGCGTTCGCTTATGAGAGTGCTCAAGAACAAGCATACCGATATGCCGTACGATTAAAAAATGAGAGCACAATCATTGCCGTCGTTAACTTTACAAATGTGGTTCGTGGTGTTTTTCAAGCCTGTCATCTTGGTTTTTCTCTTGATGAAAAACAACAAAGCAAAGGCCTCATGTTCGAGATTTTATCTACCCTGATCGTTCATGTCTTTCATGTCTATCGCTTGCATAGAATTATGGCAAACACCATGCCAGAGAATATCAAAAGTAGAATTTTATTAGAGCGCCTTGGTTTTGAAAAAGAAGGCCGTGCCAGAGATTATCTGATGATTGCCGGTGAATGGAGAGATCACATTCTAACCTCTCGAATTAATGATTCTTACGTCTCCATTAATAAATCAGAATAAGGTGTTTTTGCAAAATATTCAAAGTAAGATAATATTCAGGCCTCACGAGACCCCGAAGACTTTTCTTTTTCTACTTCTTCGCGCAAAAGTTCAAGTTCTAACCATTCTTCTTCCTTTTGCATACAAAGTGCTTGTTTTTCTTGAAGCATTGTAGAAAGACTCTCGAAACGAGCTTTATCACAACTATAGAGTGCTGGATCAGAAAGTTCTTGTTCAATTTTTTTTATCTCGTTCTGTAAAGCAGCGATTTGTTCAGGCAATTTTTCCAGCGCATAAACTTGCTTGTAAGACAATTTGCGGGACACCATTTTTTCCCTCGATAGCCCCTGTTTTGTATGATTTTGCACATGAGGTTTTGAGAACTCTTTACGCGCTAAAACAGCTTGCTTGCTCTGTGCCATCATATCACTATAACCACCAGCGTATAAAATCCAGCGGCCATCACCTTGAGGCGCCAACACATGCGTTACAGTGCGATCTAAAAAATCTCTATCATGACTGATCAACAGTACTGTCCCCGCAAAATCGGCAATAAACTCCTGTAACAAATCCAATGTTTCCATATCCAAATCATTGGTCGGTTCATCGAGAATCAAAAAATTCGCTGGACGTGACAGCAGCCGTGCAAGCATGAGTCGCGCTCTTTCTCCACCTGAAAATTCTTTGAGTGGTGTGCGCGCTTGTTCAGGTAAAAACAAAAAATCTTTCATATAAGAAACAACATGCCGCTCTTGCCCATTGATCAAAAGAGTATCCCCCCTCCCTCCCGTGAGATAATGCGCTAAAGTTTCTTCTCCATTTAAAGTACGCTGTTGATCAAGCAATGCCATAGAAAGGTTATACCCATGCTTCACCGTTCCACTATCGGCCTCTTCTTTGCCAATTAAAATAGAAAGTAATGTTGTTTTTCCAATACCATTGGGACCCACTAAACCAATCCGATCTCCACGTTGAATACGCAAAGAGAAATCTTTCACAATAACGTGATCATTATAAGATTTTGAAATTCGTTTTGCTTCAAGCACCAATTGACCGGAATTATGGCTTTTGGCAGCTGTCAAAAGTGCATTTCCCGGTTGCCCCTTATAGGTTTGATGCTGCTGTCTTAATTCTTTTAACACCCCTAAACGGCGCACATTACGTTTACGCCGTGCCGTTACCCCATAGCGCAACCATTGTTCTTCACGAGCAATCTGTCGTCCCAATTTATGTTGTTCTAAAGCTTCTTCTTCAAGCGCCTTATCACGCCAATTCTCAAACTCTGAAAAACGCTTCTCCAACCTCTTTGTAGTTCCCCGATCAAGCCATACTGTTGAATGCGTAACATTTTCTAAAAATCGCCGATCATGCGAAATTACCACAATGGCCGAACGCAAAGAACACAAAACACCCTCAAGCCATTCGATGGTTGGTAAATCAAGATGATTGGTTGGTTCATCCAACAAAAGAATATCTGGTTTTGCTGCAATAGCCTGCAACAATGAAACACGGCGCTTTTCCCCACCAGAAAGCGTTTCCAACTTCTCAGTTCCTGAAAAACCAAGATTTGCCAGAAGTGTGTTTATCCATTGCACATCGGGTGCATCATCCAGACCAGCTTCTACAAAGGCGTGAATATTTTCAAAGCCTGAACAATCAGGATTTTGCGAGACATAACGAACAGTGACCCGAGGGTGGCGAAAAATTTCCCCATCACCGGGCTCACTTATCCCCGCCGCAATTTTTAGCAGCGTAGACTTTCCACAACCATTACGTCCCACCAATGCAATACGCGCCCCTTGCTCTACCGACAAGCAAGCGTGGTCGAGCAAGGGGGTCGATCCAAAAGTTAGGAAAATGCGGTCAAGCCGCAGCAGCGGCGCCGCCATTAACGAACGCGTCTAGAACAAGGCGCCTGATACTTAACACCTCTTCCATCACGGTAAGTGCACAATTTTGGCATATGTGGCGCTTGGACTCGGTGAGCACAAGGTGCTTGATAAATCTCACCTCTGTGAGTACGATATGTGCACATTGGTGACTGCTGAACAATAACCTGTCTTTGCTGTCTTTGTTGATTTACAGCAGCACCTGTCACTGTTCCCGCCAAAGCACCAAATGCTGCACCCGTAAGCGCTGCTCCAGGCGTGCTTCCAGCAATTGCTGTTCCAGCTAAAGCACCTATTGCTGCTCCACCTACACCATAACGGGCAACACGTTGATCATTAACGGAACAAGCCACTGTACTTAAACCGATGGCTGAAACAACTGCTACTTTTAAAATTGACTTTAACATATAAAAAACTCTCCTTTTCGAGATCAATACATAAATATATTATTCATGCCGGCACTTAATCACTGCCCCCCTCTGCCTTATTCAAATATACCGGAAGCACTCTATGGAATAGGTACAGACGCCAACAATATAGCTTTTCCAGAACCTAATTGGCAAGAAAAGGTTCCACAAATACGGTTAGAAAGTGTCAAAGAAGACCCAAATGACACATTTTTGTCACAGAGAGGCCATTTTACACCTGAGAGGGTTAATCCGTGTAAATCAGAAAAACCGATAATACTAAACAGACACCCCTCAGGTAAATCATACGAAAAAGGCTTTGGCAAAACCGGCCAGCCTTCTTCAAAACCACTCGTCAACAACACTGCAATACCCTTTTCGGCCATCACCAATGCTTGCGTCATATGAGAAAGACTGTGATCACTTCTTTCACCACCAAAAGCACCACACAAAATAAGCCTTTTGGCACCATTTTGCAGAGCTCTTTCACATGCCAGAGCACTATCGGTCATATCTTTATCAGAAGGAAAAACCTCACGCGAAACATCACAATATTTGTCTATGAGAGACTGATCAGATGAATCGAAATCTCCCAACCACAACTCAGGAATCACATTCAGCGCTGCTGCATGACGCATTCCACCATCGGCAGCAATCACTCTACTGTTGTGAATTTGGCTACGCAAACGATCAGTGATACAAACATTTCCATTTAACAATATTGTAAACGCTGTCATGCCATACTCTGCCTTTCGTAAGATTTCTTCTTATAGCGTTATTTATAAAAATAGACTTTTTTTATAGATAATAACCATGATAGAACCGAAAAGAATCCTCTTCAAAAAGCTTCTTTCCCAAAAGCTCCTTTATTGTAAAAAACACATACAAAGATACAAATGAAATTTGCCAAAATACAATCAGAAAACCCAGTGCACCTAGAAAACACAGTACACAACGATCAAAAGTGCCCACTTTTTCAACGAGACTTTCTTTTTCGCCCCCAAATGTATAAAGCAACTCTCATAAGCTTAATGCTTCTCCTTTCTGCTTGTCATACGCGTCTCTCACCTAACAACATACCTTTTTCTTCAAGTTCTTCTGAAACAATTAAATGTACCAGCAAAAACAATATCTATGTCACATTAAGAGCTATACAACACCCCCGCATTTTACAAACATATGGCGGCGCATACTATGATGCAAAACTTGAACGCCTCTTAGCAAATATTGTGCGTAAACTCACGGTTGTGTCACAAGGTTCTCACCAAAGCTATTCTGTAACAATTTTAGACTCCGAGAGTATCAATGCCTTTGCTCTCCCAAGCGGCTACATCTACATAACCCGTGGCATGTTAGCCTTAGCCAATGATTCTTCAGAAGTTGCAGCAATTTTAGCCCATGAGATAGCCCATATTATTGCCAATCACGGCATTTTACGCCTAAAAAAAGAAGCCGAATTGAAGATGACAAATCATATGTCACCACACCTTCTCTCTTCCAACGAAAAAAAACCTCATAACTCCATTAACAACAAGCAACAACTTGCGCAATTTTCACGCAATCAGGAACTGGAAGCCGATTCAATCGCACTCGAAATGGTCAAACGAGCAGGATATGACCCATTCGCATTACCACGTTTTTTACAATCACTAGAAGCCTATAATGCCTTTCGTAATAGCTCCAGAACCTCAAATACTTCCTTAGACTTTTTAGCAACACACCCAACAACTCCGCAACGGATTCTCCGTGCGATAGAAAAAGCACGAAGAATAAGTACAGCAAACATAAAAAACACTAATCGTGATTCTTTTCTCAAAAGCATTGATGGCATAATTTTCGGTGGCAACTCTCATACAGGTTTTGTACGAGAAAACCAATTTATCCACCCGCAACTGCGTGTAACTTTTTCCGTTCCAGACAATTTCATAATAGAGACTTCAGAGAACACTGTTTGGGCCAGCGGAATGGGTAAAACTGCCATTCGTTTTGATGCACTACCACATACTGATGAAATCTCTGCAAGCGATTACTTAAAAAGTGGCTGGATTATGGGGCTTGATGAGTCCTCTGTCCGCCCAATAACAATCCAAGGTCTTCTTGGAGCACATGCCCATGCGGCCAATAAGCAATGGCAATTTGATGTAGTTGTCATTTTATTCAACAAACACCTCTTTCGCTTCCTTACCGCATCCCCACATGATTCTCAAAACTTTGAAGCGATTGCCGAAAGAACAGTACAAAGCTTTCATCCCCTTACATCATCACAGTTAAAAAAGCTAAAACCCTTGAGAATCCGCGTTGTGAGCGTTAAACAGGGAGAAAGCGTTGCAAGCCTTGCCAATAAAATGCAAAATACAACGCATAAAGAAAAACTTTTTCGCATTCTCAACGCACTCTCCCCAACCCAAACTTTACCCGTAGGTACAAACGTTAAGATTATCACAGAGTAATCCCCCATTTTTGTCTGTCCTTTTGATTCCCTCCTATCCTCTTTCTTATACAATTCTTAATATATTTTTCCCACGCGGATCTCGTTAACCTTTGAAACCATCCCCCATGGCTCTCACACACTTCTTATTGCCCAACCTCACTTCAGATTGTCTTCTTGAAAAACCTTCAATGCTTATATCTCATATGCATCTGCTGAATGAACCGTAAGGAGAGCAGAACGTAGCTTTTGCAAAGCACGTGCTTCAATTTGACGCACTCGCTCTTTCGAGATTCCCAACTTTTCACCTAAAACTTCTAAAGTAGCTCCCTCTTCATTCAAGCGACGAAAACGAATAATTTCAAGCTCACGTTCATTAAGAATTTGCAACGCATCATAAAGCCATTGTGTACGCCGTTGTCCGTCAATCACCTGCTCAATTAAGGCATCAGGAAGAGGGCTATCATCCACGAGAGCATCCATTTTAGCAATGGGGTTGTCACTATTCTCAGAAACAGAAACGCTCAAAGAATTATCAGAACTAGAAAAACGAAAATCCATCGTTTCAACATCACGGACTGAAACTCCAAGTTTTTCAGCAATCGTGCGAAAAATATCTTGTTTAGTTAAAGCACTATCATCCTGTATTAATTTCGCCCGCAAACGTCGTAGATTAAAGAAAAGCGCTTTTTGCGAAGAACTGGTTCCCCCTCGAACAATAGACCAATTTCGTAAAATATAATCTTGAATAGAAGCACGTATCCACCACGTTGCATAAGTAGAAAAACGGACCTCCCGATCAGGCTCGAAACGCGCAGCAGCTTCCAGCAAGCCCACATAACCTTCTTGTACCAGATCCCCCAACGGCATTTTAAAACGTTTAAAACGGTTAGCAATTGCAATCACCAAACGCATATGCGCCGCTGCAATTTGATGCATAGCGTCATCATCGCGTTTATCTTTCCATCGCAGAGCTAAATCATGCTCTTTTTGTCGTTCAAGATAAGGTGCTTGCATAGCAGAACGCATCATATCGCGTCCCAAGCTTTTATCTACGCCGTTATAATTTTTACTGTTTTTATAGACAGCATTTGAAAGATTACCCATAATAACCCCTTGCGATTAAAATTATCAAAGTTGATTTGGCAACGACACCATCTTTCTTTTTCAAAAAAAAGAACGTAAAAGTTGTAATTTTTATATCACTACTTTAGCGTGTAAATTTATAATCGCAATTGTTTTTTTACAGTCATTGTAAAACTTATTATCAGAATATACAGATTCATGAGCAAAACGGCGATATAATATACGCCTCTTACCCGTAAGAAATGCGCGAAAAAGCTTTGTCTTCACCTCTTCAAGAAAAGAACGAAAAAATAAGCTAGCCAGCTAAAATAAATACTGTTTTGTTTAATTATCGACTTACTTGCTTTTTGAGCAAAGAATTTATTTTATACTTTCAGCTTCGCAATACAATTAATGCGTGCATTAAACATATATAACACGCAAAAAATGAATAAAAAGAGAAATACCTAAAATTTAAAAATAAAAAGAAGCTGCAAAAACAACAAGAAAGATTGAAGCAAATATAACAAACATGTTAAAGGAGCAGCACAATGATAAAATTGTCAAGAATAAGCTTTTACCAGTGTAGCACTGAGAAAGAAAATGATCATGGATAGCAAGATTGTTCAACGCAATGAGATTCTTCAAGATGATATTTTTATTGAAAAACACGGGAATGGCAGATTTGAAGGTTTTCGTTTTTATGCCGATAAGAACAATACTGCTCAAACAATTAACACGCCAAACTTAACAGATGTGAGAGATGAAGATTTGATTCTCACCTTTACCAAACGTGCAACGCGTTTCTGTGCTTGTGCTAATGGAGACCTTAAACTCAGTTCTGATGGAATTGTGCGTTGGATTGGTCAACCGGTGGGACAACTTGTTGCAACAGAGAATTTTTTAAAACCCAAACTCGTTGTTCTAGCAGATGCTCAATTAACAGGAGAAGCCCGCACTAATGTAGTGAAACGACTAGAGCGTTTTGTGACTTTTCATTTTGAAACGGCTTTAAAACCACTGTTTGATTTGCAAAATGCCGATAGCTTGACGGATTCAACAAGCAGCCTTGCCGCACAACTTGTCAACTCTTTAGGAATCTTACCTCGTCGAGAAGTAGCTGAAATCGTTAAAGGTCTCAACCAAGAATCGCGGGCAGTGCTCCGGCGGCTAGGTGTGCGTTTTGGTGCTTTTCATATCTATGTTATAGGAATGCTTAAACCCGCTCCTGTCCAAGCAATTACTCTGCTATGGAACCTTCAAAATGAAGGTCATGACCAAGCTGGCTTGAATGAAATTTTTGCGGCTTTGTCTGCGGGACGAACTTCCCTCGTTGTTGATCCCACATATAACCGTCAATTTTATCAGTTAGCCGGTTATCGAATCTTAGGGCAGCGTGCTGTGCGCGTTGATATTTTAGAGCGTCTTGCAAACCTTATCCGCCCTACACTTCATTGGAAACAAGGGAGTGAACCAAAACCCGATGGCGCCTATGATGGCAAAAGTTTTTTTGTTACATCCACAATGATGTCTATTCTTGGAGCCAATGGAACCGATATGGAAGAGATTCTTAAAGGACTTGGTTATCAAGCGCATGCCATCAACAGTGCTGTATTTGAACAAAACATCCTTGCACACGAAGCCTTTTCCCATGCATGTACCACAACAGAAGATGTTCCTGTGGCAGAATGCGTTGGTGACCAATGGCAAACAATGAAAATCTTGGCAACAACACAAGGAGAAAAAAGTGTCTTATCCACTTGTGTTGGAACGCAACCCAATATCATAGTCAACACTGTAGATTGTTTACCAGCATCCGAACCTGTGGGCGACTTTGCCAAACAAAAACGTATCGCAACAGAAGATAAAGTCATTTTACTATGGCGTTATCATCATCATTCTCACAACCACGCACACAAAAACCGTGATAAATCTGGACACAAATGGCAAAACAAACAAAAAAAATCTTTTAAGAAAAGGGCAAACGTGAATGAAAATACCCTGCAAGAAGCACCATTACACACCAAACACTCTTATAAGTCCAGCAAATCTCATACCAAACGTGCAAATAATAAACCACCTAGGAGAGAAATGCACCCGAATCTTGATTCACCATTTGCAAAATTAGCTGCGCTACGCGATCAACTCACAAATGATAAAAGCACACATACATTTTCTTCCAAAGATCACTAAAATAACAAATGGAGTTTGATCTTGGCTTATGTAGTAACCGACAACTGCATTCATTGCAAATATACTGATTGCGTTGAAGTTTGCCCTGTTGATTGTTTTTACGAAGGAGAAAATATGCTTGTCATTCATCCCGATGAATGTATCGATTGTGGTGTCTGCGAACCAGAATGTCCAGCAGAAGCCATTAAGCCTGATACAGAACCAGGATTAGAAAAATGGCTAGAGCTCAATCTTCAATATGCAACCAAATGGCCTAATTTAACCACCCGAAAAGACCCGCTTCCTCAAGCAAAAGAAATGGATGGTGTTCCGGATAAATTAGAAAAGTATTTTTCAGAAAATCCAGGCAGCGGTGAATAATAACCTACAGTGCACACAGAACTCCTTCAAAAATTGAGAATATTCTCTTGTAAAAATAAAAATTCTTAAGCGAAATGATTGATTCTTTTGAATTTTGATGTTAATGCTATTTTAACATGATCATCTTTCTAAGTATTTTCTCTTTGCTTTTTGCCTATAAAGCAAAGTGCTTTTGTTGAATTTAAAAGTACTCAACTTTTATGCTCATTAAATTTGTATATTATACTTGGTTAAAGAACATTCAGCGTTCAGGTTCATAGCCTGCCTTCCGGTACATTTTTTGGTCATAAAGGGAGTAAACTAAAATATGGCATCCCAACACGGAACGTCCTCCAATGCTAAAGGATTTGCAACCTCTGAATATATCGTCTACCCTACCCATGGAGTGGGACAAATTGTAGCGATTGAAGATCAAGAAGTTGCAGGACATAAATTAAAATTCTTTGTTATTCATTTTGCAAAAGATAAAATGGATGTCAAAGTACCGATTGCGAAAGCCATTTCTGTTGGAATGCGCAAATTGTCTGCTGTTGATTCTGTCGAACGCGCATTAAAAATCTTGCGCGGAAAAGCACGGATCAAACGAACTATGTGGTCACGCCGTGCTCAAGAATATGACACTAAAATCAATTCAGGTGATCTTATTTGTATTGCGGAAGTGGTGCGTGATCTTTTTCGCTCAAATCTGCAGCCTGAACAATCTTATTCCGAACGCCAGCTCTATACCGCTGCACTAGAGAGAATGGCTCGTGAAATTGCTGTTATTAATAATCTTTCCGAAACAGAAGCCATCAATCTCATAGAAATGCATCTCTCAAACAAGCCAGAGCGCGAATTTAAATCTGAGAGAGATGAGGCTAATACGAACAGCAATACTGTATACGCTGCGTAATAATAAGCTAAGATATTTTTATAATAAAATGAAACCAGCGATATGCTGGTTTTTTTATTCATAAGTCTTCATAAACAAAAAGACATTTGATGAGAAATCCGCTAAGTTACTTCATCTCAAAATATTTTGGTGGAATTGTCCACGACATGAATAACATTACAGACTTACATCTCATATCAAAAATGATATTTTAATCTTCCTGTAGCACTCTTTATCGAATGAATTTAAGATGTATTCAGAAAGATAATTCCGTTACCAAGCCTACTTGTACCGATCAAGGACTTTTACTGAATCTTTAGGGCATATGCCCCATAAATTGGCACGCACAACCTTTCAAGTCATCTTTATCAAGATGACACAAAAGCTGCAAATCTACCGTACAATAGGAAAGCCTTACCATCGGTACCCCCCTTTTTAAAAGAAGAACCGAAAAGAGCGTATCACCAGCACACGCGCCCGCCTATGATCAAATAAACCTCAGTCTGGTAGGGAGATAAAATCTCAATCTTTAGGTGGCAAAACTGAACGCCCGCGGTACATCCCAGTCTTCAAATCGATGTGATGGGGGCGACGTAATTCACCAGAATTTTTATCTTCGATATAAGTTGGCGCCTTCAAGGCATCAGCCGAACGGCGCATACCCCGCTTCGAAGGAGAGGTTTTTCGTTTAGGTACAGCCATAAAGAGACACTCCAAATCCACTAAAAAAGAAGAGGCAATGTCAAAAACGACAAAGCCTTTGTCAAAAAATTAGAAAATCTGATAGCCTTATACACTGATTAAAAAGAAGAGACAATGTTAAAAATGGTAATATTATTACCAAAAATGACAGTTTCTTGCACTGATTGAAGCCTTCTCATGAGGTTTTCATACAATTTTTGTTTGGCTTTAACAGAGACTTCCGCTTACAGTAGGTATAAACGAGTAATTAATTTTTAATAAAAACCTCTGCAAAAGGACCAAAATAAGAAAAAGCCTCTCTTTTGAAATTCCAGAACCCCATTTTTAAAAATAAAGGAAGCATAAATGCATGAATTTACCACCCTTCTTGCAGAACATAGGCGCACCGTTGAAAGGCGACTTGATACACTGTTAAGTGATCAAGTTCAAAATGGTGAAATTGCCCGTCCTGAAATCCTCATCCAAGCCATGCGCTACGGTGTACTGAATGGTGGAAAACGTTTACGTCCTTTTCTTGTTATGCAAAGTGCGGCACTGTTTGATATCCCTACTGAACACTCTCTTGATATTGCATGTGCCTTAGAATGTGTTCACTGTTACTCACTCATTCATGATGATCTTCCCGCTATGGATAACGACACACTCCGACGCGGACAACCCACAGTTCATAGAGCATTTGATGAAGCAACAGCAATTCTAGCAGGCAATGCTCTCCTAACATTTGCCTTTGAAATTATTGCCCATAAAGCCAGTGCACTTCCCTTTGTCACCAGAATAGAACTAATTACAGCTCTTGCACAATCTGCAGGAGTTGGTGGTATGGTAGGCGGACAAATGCTTGACCTTGAAGCGGAAAAAAAACCACAAGAGGGCACCAACATTATCACTCTACAACGCATGAAAACAGCCGCTTTGATAAGCTTTGCTTGCCAAGCAGGTGCAATAATCGGCAATGCATCCAAAGAATTAACGAAACAACTTGCTACTTTTGGAACATATCTCGGTTTAGCCTTTCAATTGACGGATGATCTTTTAGATGTCACCGCCAAAAGCGAAGTCCTAGGAAAAACCGCGGGTAAAGATGAAACAGCGCATAAAGCGACTTTTGTTCGTCTTTATGGCATTGAAGAAACACAAAAAAAGCTGGACGAACTCATCGTTAAAGCAGAAGCACTTTTATACCCTTTTGGAGCTAAAGCAAAACCACTTCAACAGGCTGCCCACTTTAGTGCAACACGAAAAAATTAATCTCAATCTGCTCCATTGTGCACCACCATCTCTACTTAATAAAAATACAAGGCAAACACTATTATTCTATTTATCAGCTCTCAATATTGCCAACAACCCTTGGCGCTTAAAAGCATTCATGAGAGACATTTATTCCTTTCTTAAACGATTTTTATACACCACCCTCCTTTGTGACGAGCAAAGATATGATTTTGATTGATTCAATATACACCAATTTAAAATGAAAAAATCCTACAATAAGCCGAGAATCCTATTCAATAGGAATAGCAAATTATCACTATAAATCAAAATGTTATCCAACTCTTAAATCACATGAAACGTTCACAATAATGATAGTTAATATTCGCGCTGAGATTTCTTTAGAGTTCCTTCTAAAAAAAACACT
>NZ_LR736387.1:0-1016 GCF_902652675.1 Bartonella refiksaydamii | reverse complement strand
GAGGTAAAAATAACTGATCGCTGAGATAAGTTGTTTATAAAAAATATCATCTTATTTTCGGCATTCGTATATTTTTGCTTCCAAGAATTTTCATATTGTGTTCGTGCTTTTGTTGACTAATGAGTGCTTGTTCTGCATTGCGTAAATGCGCAACCATTTGCAATTTCGTAGATTCATTCTGAATCAGAGTTAAAAGAGTATTTATGGCTGCTTGATACCTAGCAGTACTTTTCAGATCTGTTAATTTGAGAATTTTTTCGTCAAAATCGCCGATTAAGTCAAAACGATGGTTTATTTCCTCGAAAACATTCAAGCTTATGACTTTATCAATAATCGCTGCATTTTTACTGCGTTTTTTGATAAGTTCATGTATGTCATGGGCAGAAGTTCTAATAGATTCTCCATCTTTAACTTGCTTGATATATTTAGAGATTTCGTTGGAAATGAGCGCCCATTTCTTTTTATCGTATATGAATTCTGGTCTTGGAAGAAAAAGAACTGATGGACGCCTTGGTTTTATTCCTTTATGTACGAATTCTGGGTCACCCACCATAGACTGATGTATTTCTTCGAGTTGCTTCCTGAGTGTTTCAAGTTGTTCTTCTATTTTAGAATTTCTGAGTTCAGAAATTGGAGTTTCAATATCCAGTTCTGTTCTTTCTTCCGGAGGATTTGATATGTCCTCAACGATATCTCTACGGCCAAAGGATCCAAACCTGCTCAGTGTACTTAGGCTAGGTGCAATTTCTTTTAGCACGCCGCGTATTACGCCTTCGTCCAAATCGTCGTCTGAAGGTATTTCATCTGAAGCTTGCAGTGCTGAACTCGACATCCCAAGAATTACACTTATTACTACTGTAATAATCAGCTTTCTCATATCTTTTCCTTTTAACATATTGCAGAAAGGTTGACAATTATACCCCTAACTTCATAAATTCGCTAATAAGTTCACGTTCCAAATCACGGCTTTCTTCATAATAACTGTTAAGTTTTTCGGCTTTTACTGGTTTAGCTTG
>NZ_LR736299.1:0-50161 GCF_902652675.1 Bartonella refiksaydamii | reverse complement strand
TGACATTTGTCAAAATCCGTTAAATATTTCACTGCTTCAAGAGCAGCCAAAGAACCAGCAACCGCATTATATGGATCTATCAAAGTATTCATATAGTTTTGCTTAATATTTTTAACAAATTCAAACGCATTAACATCCTTTATATGATTCTGATTCACACATGCATAACATCTGGTTTTACCTGGAATAATAAGTGGCCCAACAATAGCATTTACCGTAGCCGAACCGACATATAATAACGCCCCCCTCATATTGAAAGCGGCTTCGTTCATCAAATGAAAAAAATCGGGCCTTGGATTATCTGCTGCGGATATAACAAGATCAGCTCCTTCAAACAGACGGCATGCCTTCTCTATACTATCTATTTTTTCATCGTAGAACGCATATTGAGTTGAAGGGCTAATATAGGGAGCTTTATCTCTAACAACATCAACCTTTTTTTCCCTAAGTCATTATAATTATAGAGTATTTGCCTAGACAAATTTGATTCTTCAACAATATCAAAATCATAGCTTTTAATGTGTCCTACACCCATTGCAGATAATGTATAAAAAACATAGCTCCCGCATCCACCCAAACCAGCTATAGTTATCTTAGCATCTTTCAATTTGGAGTTAGCTAAAAGAGCATTGTCAAAATTACCTGATACATGCTTAAATAAGTTAATTTGCCTATCAAATCTGTTATATTCGCTCTCACTAAGCCCTGCTTTTCTTATAGAATCCTCCTTAGAAAAGGGAGGTTCTATTATTCTATTATCAAGCATATATTTTGTTAAATATAAAAAATCTTCGCTTTCTGCAGTATCTAGGTTACATTTTAATATTATATCACCTATGGTATTATCTGCGTCAAAACACGCCTAAGCCTTTATAACATTCGGCGATGTACCACTCATATCAAGGGCTACAACGTTATGTATATCTGCCCCTATCAAAACCTCATCACCTTCTTGCCTCGCTGATATAGTATACGAGTAAACATACTTGTTTTCATATAGCGAACTCATTTTCAAATCTCCCCCTAGCTAGCTGAAGATCTACATGACTCAACAAATCATGCAAATCTCTTGTGTTATCAAAATTAAAATTATCAAAACAAAATTCACGCCCATGATACTCTTCAAGATATTTTATATGGAGCCTTATAGCATTCATTTTTTCATCTATTGATAACTCGTCCAAGCTTATATAATGAAATCTACGAAAAAACGCAGCATCTCCTTGAATATGTGCTAACTCAGCAGAAGTCGTTGCTATAATGAGCTTTAAATTCTGTTCCAGCATAAAAGGTTTGAATAAATCCATAGCGCCAATACCCCCATCACTTTTGGTATGAGCAATTGAATGCCCTTCATCGATAAACAGGGCAACATTTTCATATGGAAAAACAGTTTCTATTAAAGCCCCAATTTTTCGTTCAAACTCCCCCCGCAATCCCGTATCAGATATCACGCTTCCTAAATTAACTTCTAATATGACATATCCATTCACCATAGACTTAGACTGATTAAGCCTACAAGCAAGCTCACGCACAAAAGAAGTCTTCCCACATCCAGCAGAACCAGAAATGACAATGCTTTTCTTATAAGCACAAAATAAAGTAAGCACAAAATAAAGAAACCATCGCCATTCTTATTGCATCTTCGCGACCGATATATGGAGATCTCCTTCCTAAACCAAGGACATTCAAATTGACTCCACATTTTCTCATATCGCTAGCCAACAGCACCGCATCTTCACTCTGTAAATACATATTACCCCAAACTGTCAATAGAAGGGGTCACACAATCCCTTCCAATATTTTTAGTTACGACAATAAAGAGTCACAAATCAAAGATTTCACTTTAGCAAATGTAGAGGAATAAGAGTTAATCTTCGTTCCTAGTACCACTTTAGTATTTAATTCTACTTTCATTTTAACCTCCCCGTTTAAAATAACATTTGGAAGAAATATCTCTCCCAAATTTGTCCTCGCATTTGTATCAGAATATTCCAACGAATGTTTTTGGTCGCTTACTCAATTACAAAATTTCTCAAGCCAATGCTTTTTTATAGTGTCTCTATTATAGCGTCTCAAATCTGCAATATTTGTCCGAAGCAGTTTTTTCTAAGATAAATGCCTCCAACCATCTGAGCAGTTTATGATTTTTTGTATTTTTTATGGACCTGCATAGAGCTGTTATGGCAATATAAGGCGCTTTTTTGAGATATTGAGGCATTTGAAAAAATAAATGTAGAATACAATGGTCCACAAACAATAAAGCTTTGATTAAAAAATTAAACAATGCAGTTTTGAAAGGAACTCAAATTATCCCATTAATTGGGAAAAGTTCTAATAGCACTATCCAGCTTTACAATGAAACCCATAAAAATGCTGGAGATAATGTTACCTTTAGTTTGCTAATGAACCTGTTTGAAGACCGTGTTATCTAGGAGAGATGCTCGAAGACAATAAAGAAGCGCTTCAACTTATGAACGGTCGTCTTGTTCTCAACATGCAACGAGTGAGGAGTGGATATTAATTCACAAGAAAAAGCACAGTCTTCAATGAAGAAAAAACACAAAAACCATCATTGATCGAAAAAATAAACTCCAAGAATTTATTTCAACCTTACCCAAAGCGAGTATGAATATAATCACTCAAGAGAGATTCGAATTCCTCGGCAATATGTTCACCCCGCAAGATTTTCACTTTTTTTCCCTCAATAAAAACAGGTGCTGCCGGACTTTCGCCCATTCCAGGCAATGAAATCCCAATATCAGCATGTTTTGATTCTCCTGGTCCATTAACGATGCATCCCATGACAGCAACCTTTAAACTTTCAACACCAGGGTATTTTTCACGCCAGACAGGCATATTTTTGTATAAATTCGCTTCAATTTTTTGTGCCAATTGCTGAAACACTGTCGAGGTTGTGCGCCCACATCCAGGGCAAGCCGCAACGACAGGCAAAAATTGCCGAAACCCCATCACTTGTAAAAGCTCTTGAGCAACCCTCACTTCTCGTGTCCGATCTCCACCGGGTTCAGGTGTTAATGAAATACGGATCGTATCCCCAATCCCTTGTTGTAACAAAATTCCCAAAGCCACAGAAGAAGCAACAACGCCCTTTGTTCCCATCCCTGCTTCTGTCAATCCCAAATGGAGCGCATAATCACAACGCTCTGCCAAGGTACTATAGACCGCAATGAGATCTTGAACATCACTTACTTTAGCAGAAAGAATAATTTTATCGCGTCCCAACCCAAGCTCTTCCGCAAAAACAGCCGAATGTAGAGCCGATTGAACAACAGCCTCCCGCATCACTTCAGCGACAGACAAAGGTTTTTCCTGCTTAGCATTTTCATCCATAAGTTGTGTCAACAACACATTATCAAGAGACCCCCAATTCACACCAATACGAATAGGTTTACAGTACTGACAGGCAATCTCAACAATTTCCGCAAATTGGCGATCTTTTTTCACGCCAAAACCAACATTCCCAGGATTGATCCGATATTTTGCAAGCGCCTGCGCACAAGCAGGATGTTCTGATAAAAGCTTATGACCAATATAATGGAAATCCCCCACCAATGGTACAAAAAAACCTAACCGTTCCAATCGCTCCCGTATTTTTGGCACAGCAGCAGCAGCTTCATCACGATCAACGGTGATGCGAACCAATTGCGAACCAGCTTGCCAAAGAGCAGCAATTTGTGCAACGGTTGCATCAACATCGGCAGTATCCGTATTCGTCATTGACTGAACAACAATCGGACACGCACCACCAACCATCACATCGCCAACCGCAACGCCAACAGACCGACGACGCTCAAAAGGTTTAGATAAAGAATACGCAGTGCTCATCTAGCCCTCAAATTTTCAACACTTGGCATCTATCGGCCATCATTTATGATCATGTTTATCATGATACAATTTAAAAAATGAATGCAAGACAGCGCTTCGTTAAACCAAATCTCTCGATTTTACCTCACCTATAAACAGCACAGCCAATGCAACCTTTCAATTTTTAGGCCGTTATAGCAAAACCCTAAACATAATTCCCACTGTCGTGAAACAGCATAACACATGAAGGAGTGAACAGATGAGTCTATTTTCAACCCGCGCCAAAAATGCAAAAATTAAAAAACGCATCGCACGATTAAAAAATCAACTCGTTCCAGTGAGTCCTTGGCGTTTTCATGATGACAGCTTTGAAAACATCTCTGTCCTGTTTGACACATGGAAACAAAAAGGCCACCACGCGCTTCACCATCTCAACGAGCATGCTACACAATTAAAGAAAAAAGCAAAAGAAAATCCTAAAACAACCCTCGCATTAGCCGCAGGATTAGTTCTAGCTAGCTTCTTGCTGATACGTAAAAACTAAAACACGACCAACAGTAAAACCTTTCAATGCCCACCTCAAAGTGGGCATTCTTCTACATCTCGGAAAAAACAACATACAGAACACCAGAGTTATTATTATACCAAAATAATAATCTTAAGAAGTTAAAAAGCTCAACTATGAAAGTCCAAATGAAATCTTCTAAGGTAAATGCCCACTTGCTATAAGCAAAAGACATAGAAATCAAACTCAAAAAAACCAAAATCTTAACCTCCAGGAGTACGTTGTGAAGTATCTACATAGGTGACCACAGACATTCCGGGGATGAGTTTTTCAATCCCCTCTTGTCCAGGATCTAAAGCAATACGCACCGAAATACGTTGCGCAATTTTAATGAAATTACCAATTGTAGTATCTGTTTTTAACAGTGAAAACTCTGAACCTGTCGCAGGTGCGAAACGAACCACACGCCCTGTTAATTTCTTATTATTCAATGCATCAACAGAAAAAATAACCGGCTGCCCAACACGCATCTGAGAAAGCTGTGTTTCCTTATAATTAGCTATAATCCAAATGTCATCAGAAATAACGGATACCAATTGCGTACCAGGCACAACATATTGCCCTACGTGCGCACTCACTAGTCCAACATACCCAGTTCTAGGAGACAAAATCTTGGTGTGATCTAGGTTAAGTTTAGCCAATTCAACGCTAACCTTTGCTCCTGCAACATCTGACTGTAAACTTTGCCGTTCAAGATCTAATTGTTTTTGCAATTGGCGTTTTGTTTCCAGTGTCACCAACAATTGCGAAAGAGGGCGAGAAACAGAACTCGTAAGATCACTAAAGTTTAGCTTCTTGTTTTCAGGAAGAACGTTAGAGAATGCTCGTGAACGCGTCAGTTCAGCTTCTACTGTATTAATTTCTCCTTGCAAAATCTGAGCCTGCAACATAACACTTGCAAGTTTTGCATTTTTTGAATCCAGAACAGCCTTTGCTCTTGCAAGCTGTTGGCGAAAAAGAGAATCATCGAGCTCAAATAAAAGCATTCCCTTTTCAACTCTCTGATAATCTTGCACATAAACCCGTGCAATCACCCCAGAAATCTGTGAACTAACCAAGGTAACATTGCCTTTAATGGAAGCATTATCAGTTATCTGAATCGTACTAACAAAAGGAGGAAGTTTCCAAGCCCATAAAATGAGCAAAACACCCATAACCCCTGAGAAAAATGCAACAAGCGTCGCTCTTGATCGTAATGCTTTTATCATTTTTTACTCCCCTCTTCACTGGCATTATCCCGCTTACCGAAGGCAGTCAAAGAGTATGACTTGACAAATACTTTGACAAGGAAAATAGCAAAAACAACCATTGCTATATAAAAATAAAGCCGAAAAACATCATCATAAGCAAAAACATTTGCTGTTAATCTAAATTTCTCAATCAATTTAGACACGTTTTGCTCATCTCCCAAGACGGGTGGAACACCAACACCAAAAGAAGGCGATAATAAGGCAGACATCTCAACTGAAATACGTGGATCCGTAACAACAATATTTTGTGTTAAAAACTCAAAATTCTTATGGGCGAAAAAAATCTGCAAGCTGCCAAAAAAAGCCGATCCCATCAACCCACCCGTCACTTGCGTCAGTAGAAAAACAGCAATAAAACTTAAAACGTAACGCGGTCCTCGCTCACCGGCTATCACAAACCCCCTGAAAAGAGCAGGAGGCAAAAAAAGTGCGTAACTAAAACTAACCAACCCTTGACTCAACATCATATCTTGCGGACGTGTTAAGTGGTTCACATGACTATCCAAATAAGTCCCAAGCGCCAAACAACCCAAAGATAAAAGATAAAAATAATCCTCACGACCAGCACGTAAAAAACACACACAAGCCGCTCCCCCTAAAAGGGTCCCCAATATAACCGCAAGATACATAGGCGCCATCTCACGATTTAACAAACCAAAAAGATTAAAAAAACCTGAAGCTAAGGTTGACCGCTCTAATAAAAAAACGTGAAAAACCAATAAAAGAATAACAGATTGTACCATTTCTTTACTGAAAAGCCAGCGCAAATCAATCAATGGTTTCTCTCTATTAAGCTCAAGAATGGTCGCCGTAACCAAAGAGAGAACAGCAAGCGCGAGCCCCCAACCAATCCACGGTGCCTCATACCACCAATACAACGTACCAACAGACATAATGACAGCATTGAGTCCAAGACCAAATGCAATCAAACTATAACTCACCCAATCTAACTTCTGAATAACCTTGCTGCGTACAACAGGGGTAAGGGGAAGAGAAAAGATACATCCCAAACTGATAAGAACCAACCCCATTTCCAACGCTGAAAGACTCAAAAATCCACCATTTTCCAACAAATCTGGAGAAATCAACCGTGATAAAGGAGCAGCTAAAGCCGCATTCATATAGTTCAAACTAAGAGCAACGGTAAACTTCTTTCCTGGTGCAAAAGCCTCCATCATATAAAGGAGCGCTAAGGAAGCCAATGGTGCCGCAGCAATACCAGCAAAAAAACGAATAATCAATGCAGAACGCAAATCCGTAACAAAGAGCTGTAAAATGCAAACCAGAACGAAGCCAAGAATTGATAATTCAGCAAAAGCACGCAGCCCAAACTGATAACGAATTTTGATTAACATAATCGCAACGCTCACATTTGGTGCCATATAAGCAGCAACCAACCATGTGGTTTCTGTTAGAGTTGCATGAAAATCGCCCGTAAGATAAACAATGTTAGACTGAACAATATTCGCCCCTAAGCCATAAGCCCACTGTAAAATAAAAGAAGCAAAAATATAAACAAAACACTTTGGCAAAGGTCCCGCAAAAACACGACCTGGATGAGGGAAAGGCTTTCCTCCTCTTTTAGCAGACATAACCGTACTCTTCTTTCCGCTCATGTCGCCTTTTCCTGTATAATCGGTTACGCCTCTGTCAATACAGTATCAACAGTTGTCAATTGATGAAAAAATTCTTCTACTTTATGCTTTGTTGCCTCATCACTTGCCCCTCCCTTCAATGTCGCTCGAACTTGCAAAATCTTCTGTTCCAACGCATTAAAAGAAAGATGTTCAACAGTCACAACCTTCTCTACCAGAAGAGAGCATCCCGAAAAGGTAACATTAACAACACCCCCATAAACAGCAAACAGCTTTTCCCCCGAAGACGTGAGCACGCGAACACTTCCCAATACAATGCTAGCCACCAACGGTGCATGATGTGCCATCACTGTGAGTGCACCTGACTCTGAAGGAAGAACAACAGATAGCACCTGTTCTGAAAACACAAATTTCTCAGGTGATACAATCTCAAACAAAAAACACTCTACTTTATTGTTCTCCACAAAAACCTCCACGAGGTTCACTACTAAGACCTCTTGTGCTATCTACAACAAGCATTCGTTACAGATTTCCTCTTATGAAGAAGCTTCTGCAATGAGACGCTTTCCTTTTTCAATGGCTTCCTCAATTGAACCAACCATATAAAAAGCTGCTTCCGGCAAATCATCATAATCGCCAGCGCAAAGACCTTTAAACCCTTTGATTGTATCCTCTAAAGATACGAGTTTTCCGGGCGAACCGGTAAAGGCTTCAGCCACATGGAAAGGTTGCGAAAGAAAACGTTCAATTTTACGTGCCCGCCCCACTAATAACTTGTCATCTTCAGAAAGTTCATCCATTCCAAGAATCGCAATAATATCCTGTAGGGCTCTATAGCGTTGCAAAATAGTTTGAACTTGACAAGCAACAGTATAATGCTCCTCACCGACAATCAATGGATCCAACATGCGTGAGAAAGAATCGAGCGGGTCAACTGCGGGATAAATCCCCTTTTCAGCAATCGAACGCGAAAGAACTGTTGTTGCATCTAAATGGGCAAAAGATGTTGCAGGTGCTGGATCTGTCAAGTCATCCGCTGGAACATAAATAGCCTGAACAGAAGTAATAGATCCCGTTTTTGTACTGGTAATACGTTCTTGCAAAGCACCCATATCCGTTGCCAAAGTTGGCTGATAGCCAACAGCAGAAGGGATACGCCCTAAAAGAGCGGACACCTCGGCTCCTGCTTGCGTAAAACGGAAAATATTATCCACGAAGAAAAGAACATCCTGTCCCTCATCACGGAAACTTTCTGCTATAGTCAATCCTGAAAGAGCAACACGTGCACGCGCTCCTGGTGGTTCATTCATCTGTCCATAAACAAGCGCACATTTCGAGCCTTCTGTTGAACCATTATTGTCTTTTGGATTCACATTCACACGGCTTTCGATCATTTCATAATAAAGATCATTTCCCTCACGCGTACGTTCTCCAACACCAGCAAATACAGAATACCCCCCATGCGCTTTTGCAATATTATTGATAAGCTCCATAATGAGAACGGTTTTACCAACACCAGCCCCCCCGAACAAACCAATTTTACCACCTTTAGAATAAGGTGCTAACAAATCAACGACTTTAATACCCGTGACAAGAATTTCCGACATCGTTGATTGCTCAACATATGCAGGAGCATCTTGGTGAATAGAACGTGTTTTGGTCGCAAGAATTGGTCCCACATTGTCAACCGGCTCTCCAATCACATTCATAATACGACCAAGTGTTGCTTCTCCAACAGGAACACTAATCTGCGTTCCTGTATCAAAAACCTTTTGACCACGCGTCAACCCATCCGTTGTATCCATGGCAATGGTACGCACAGTATTTTCACCCAAATGCTGCGCAACTTCTAAAACTAGCCGATTACCTAAATTATCTGTTTCTAACGCGTTAAGGATATTTGGCAACGCACCTTCAAACTGCACATCAACGACAGCTCCAATAACCTGCCTAATCTCACCAACGGCCCCTTTTGCCTGCACACTTTCTTTTGCACGAGCCTCTTTAGAAGAAGACCGCACAGAACCAGAAGAATTCTTTATACCAGCTTGAGATTTTGAGGCGGTTTTCTTCACGCCTGAACGAGCAGCTGTTTTCTTTTTCTCAACTTTTTCTGCTCCTTTGCTTGACGTCACTGCTTTTACCATTAATCCTTACCTTTTCAATTTAAAGAGCTTCAGCGCCCGCAATAATTTCGATCAATTCTGTCGTGATTTGTGCTTGACGCTGACGATTATAAGCCACTGTCAACTTATTAATCATTTCACCGGCATTGCGCGATGCATTATCCATAGCACTCATCTTCGCCCCCATTTCACCGGCAACATTTTCAAGCAAAGCCCGAAAGATTTGCACAGAAAGATTGCGCGGCACAAGCTCTTCCAAAAGAGCAACAGCATCAGGCTCATACTCATAAACAATTGATTGAGAACTTTTGTTTTCGTCATTTTTTTCAACGATAGCCTCTCCTTCGACAACCTCTTTAGAAGACAGCGTTGGAATCAAGCCAAAAGCTGTTGGACGCTGATTGATCACGGAAACAAATTCAGAATAAAACAGCGTACACACATCAAATGCTTCCTCATTGAACAAATCAATGATCCGCTGACTGATCATCACAGCTTCTGCAAAACCAATCCGTTTTACAGAATGTAAATCAATATGATCAATCATCAAAGCTTTGTAATCACGCGATAAAATATCAGCGCCTTTTTTTCCCACGGTTAAAATTTTAACGATTTTACCAGCAGAAAGCAGTGTCTTAATCTGTTCGCGCGCACGACGAGCGATTTGTACATTAAAAGCACCACAAAGACCGCGCTCCGCAGTGCATACCACCAAAAGATGCACATCATCTCGACCAGTACCCCGCATGAGAGGTGGTGCATCAATAGCATCAACGTCGGCTGCAACACCAGCTAAAATAGCAGCCATCCTCTGAGCATAAGGACGAGCAGCCTCTGCCGCCTCTTGCGCACGATGTAACCTTGCCGCCGCAACCATTTGCATGGCTTTGGTAATCTTTTGTGTTGCCTTAACCGAAGCGATACGGTCTCTAAGATCCTTCAACGACGCCATTCGAGCATTCCATCAATTCTCATTACGAAAAATTCTTTGCGTAAGACTTAAGAACAGTTATCAATTTATCTTTAAGTTCATCGGTTATCTGTTTTTGGTCAGCAATGGCCTTCAAAAGATCTTGGTAATCACTGCGCAGAAGCGTTAAAAGCCCCTGTTCAAACCGCGCAACATCGGAAACAGCTAAAGAATCAAGATAACCATTCACACCAGCAAAAATAACAACAACCTGTTCTTCTGTTTTCAGTGGAGAAAATTGCGGCTGCTTCAAAAGTTCTGTCAAACGCGCACCACGGTTTAAAAGACGCTGCGTTGAAGCATCCAAATCTGAACCGAATTGTGCAAAAGCAGCCATTTCGCGATATTGTGCCAATTCACCTTTGATCGAACCAGCAACTTGCTTCATCGCCTTGATTTGCGCAGCAGAACCAACACGCGACACAGAAAGACCTACATTCACAGCAGGACGAATTCCTTGATAAAATAAATTGGTTTCTAGAAAAATTTGCCCGTCAGTAATTGAAATCACATTTGTAGGAATATAAGCAGAAACGTCATTTGCTTGAGTTTCAATGACGGGTAAAGCCGTCAAAGATCCAGAACCATTTTCAGCATTCAGCTTTGCCGCACGCTCCAAAAGACGCGAATGAAGATAGAAAACATCACCAGGATAAGCTTCACGACCAGGTGGACGACGAAGTAAAAGAGACATTTGACGATAAGCAACTGCCTGTTTTGAAAGATCATCATAACCGATCAAAGCATGTTGACCATTATCACGGAAATACTCACCCATCGCACATCCAGCAAGAGGCGCAATAAATTGTAATGGAGCAGGATCAGAAGCCGTAGCTGCTACGATAATAGAATATTCGAGCGCTCCACGCTCTTCCAAAATTTTAACGAATTGCGCCACCGTTGAACGTTTTTGACCAATGGCAACATAAATACAATACACTTTGTCTTGATCTCGTCCAGCATCTTTTTCATGAAACGGTTTCTGGTTTAAAAATGTGTCGAGCAAAACTGCTGTTTTTCCTGTCTGTCGATCACCGATCACCAATTCACGCTGTCCACGTCCAATAGGAATAAGCGCATCAATGGCTTTTAATCCCGTCGCCATGGGCTCATGCACAGATTGACGTGGAATAATCCCTGGAGCCTTCACATCAACACGACGACGCTCTGTTGCCTTAATCGGTCCTTTACCATCTATAGGATTTCCCAATGCATCAACAACACGCCCAAGCAAAGCTGGTCCTACAGGAACATCCACAATAGACCCAAGCCGTTTAACGGTATCACCTTCACGAATATCACGATCCGACCCAAAAATCACAACCCCAACATTATCGATTTCCAGATTCAAAGCCATACCACGCACGCCATTTGAAAAGGAAACCATTTCCCCTGCTTGGACATTATCCAAACCATAAACACGGGCGATACCATCACCCACAGAGAGAACCCAACCAATTTCTGAAACTTCAGCCTTTTGGTCAAAGTTTCTGATTTGCTCTTTGAGAATTTTTGAAATTTCAGATGGTCTAATATCCATCAGCTGACCTCTTTTTTCAATGCAAGCTTAAGCGAAGATAATTTTGTTTCAAGAGACGTATCAATCTGAAACGACCCCACACGAATGATTAATCCACCGAGAATTGTTGGATCAACAAGGGCATGTAGCAAAACTTTTCCCCCCACGACACCTTCCAACGCCACACGCAACTCTTGTTCTTGGTGCGAACTCAGTGGGCGCGCAGAAACAATCTGCGCCGAAATTTCCCTACGAGAGAGAGCAACACAACGCTGAAAAGCGTGTAAAATCCCAGACAAAGCACAAAGCCGACGGTTTAGCGCAATAACACGCAAAAAATTACCAACAATCTGACCAGCGCCCTCATCAACAAATTTGATGCGCTCACAAACAGAACGCATTACCTTAACCTGTTCTTTTACTGAAAAGAATGGGCTTTGCACAAAGCGTTTTAAATCTTCATTTTGATCCAAAACAAGCAAAAAAGACGCCACTGCTTTTTCAACCTTTTCCACAATCCCTGCTTCTTGAACAAAATCAAAAAGCGCTTGCGCATAGCGTTGATCCACCAATGGCAACGGTATAAGAGAAAATGAATCCGACACGAAATACCGCCTCTTTCCCTTGAGCGAGTCTCTGATAGTTACCAGATGAAGATAGTTATCAGATGAAATGAATCAGACATCCCAGATTTTAAGAACACCCTTCTTAAAACCTAGAATAAAAAACTTCTCGGTTTCTAGCATAGACATAACAGACTCGCAACACTCCAAATCACTGCTTTTTGAAAATTTTAAATAAAATATTCAAAATATTTTTGAAAAGGATTTTTTACACTACACAAATCAGCACCACAATTTTTTGTGTTTCTTTTTGGCATCTCCTCATAAATTTTGACCCCCATAAATTCTTAAATGTCTTTCCTTGATCATTCATAATCACTCTGAAATCATAAACAAAAAGCTCTCTTTTCAGTATTAAATACTCTTCCACCAAAAGAACTGACAAAAAATCTATCATTTCAAATTTATAAGTAAGCAACAATAATGGGCTATTCCCTTAAACAAAGAGGGAACGTATCTTTTTGCTTAAAATTATTCCTTCTAGAGCATCTTTTAAGCAAATAAACCTCCCCGTTACTTCCCTTGTGTTTTCTAAAGAAAACTTTGCGGATCAATATCAATCTGAACCCGAACTGAAGAAGGTATTTTGGGTGCACTTGAAAGCATTGCACGAATAAAACCTTGTATATCAAAAGAACGTTGCCCTTGCAGCAAAAGGCGAAAACGATAACGCCCTCGAATAAGTGCCAATGGGGCTTCTGCTGGTCCCATTACCGAGATCTTTTTTCCCCTCGGTGCAACTTGACGCAACGCACGCGCATAATGTTCCGCTGCTTGACGCTTTTCTGAAGACACAATCAAAGAAGCAAGTCGCCCATAAGGAGGCAGATGATAATGCTGACGCATAGCAATCTCATGAGTATAAAAATCTTCACCTTGTCGCGAAAGCAGAGCTTGTATTACTGGATGATCAGGTTGATAGGTTTGTAATAATCCTAAACTCTCTAATCCCATACGCCCTGCCCTCCCTGTAACCTGAGATAAGAGCTGAAAAGTACGCTCACTCGCACGTAAATCGCCATTGGCAAGACCAAGATCCGCATCAATGACCCCGACCAGAGAAAGTCCTGGAAAATGGTGTCCTTTAGCAACCAACTGCGTTCCAATAATAACGTCAACCTCCCCATTCGCCACCGCTTCCAATTCGCGCCGCAACTGACCAATCCCGCCTTTGAGATCCGTTGAGAGAATCAACAACCGCGCCTGTGGAAAAAGCCCCCGTGTTTCTTCGGCAATTCTTTCTACCCCTGGACCACAAGCAACAAGATGATCTAATGTCCCGCATTCAGGGCATGCCTCTGGAAGCGGCTGATGATATCCACAATGATGGCATTTAAGCTGTCCTTGTAAACGATGCTCCACCAACCAACTTGAACAGTCACGACAATGAAAACGATGTCCACAAACTCGGCACAATGTGAGAGGTGCATAACCACGCCGGTTAAGAAAAAGCAGTGCCTGTTCACCTTTCTCAAGCGTTTTTTTTAAAGCCCCTTCAAGAGTAGAGGAAATAAAACGCCCCTTTTGCACACCTCCCTTTTCCTCATCTCCTTGACGCATATCAACCACCCGCAATTGCGGAAGGGCAGCTGCTTTAAAACGCGATGGCAAATGGACCCGTTGATAACGCCCCCACAAGACATTTGTCTGACTTTCAATCGAAGGAGTCGCTGAGGATAAAATAACAGGAAAATGCCCGAAAGACCCCCGTGCAACCGCCATATCACGTGCATGATAAAAAATGCGCTCTTCTTGTTTGTAAGCACCATCATGTTCTTCATCCACAACAATCAACCCAAGCTCTGGAAAGGGGAGAAAAAGTGCCGAACGCGCTCCAGCCACAACCCGCACCCGCCCTTCTGCAACCTGCCGCCATACGCGTTCCCGACGACGTGGTGATAAATCTGAATGCCATTCCGCTGCTGCCGCTCCAAAGCGTGCATGAAAACGATCTAAAAATTGTTGTGTTAAAGCAATTTCCGGCAACAAAATCAAAACTTGCTTACCACCTGTAAGCGCTTGAGCAACCGCTTCAAAATAAACTTCTGTCTTTCCCGACCCAGTAACACCATCAAGCAGAAAAACTTGAAATTGAGAAGATAAAACACCTTCCCGCAAAAGACGCGCTGCTTTGCTCTGTTCTCCCTCCAATTGAGGGCAGCAAAAATCAGGATTAGGCAGCGCCACAAGAGCAGGAGCAGGTACCATAACCTCTTCAAAAACCCCAAGCGTCTTTAGCCCCTCAACAACGGAAACAGAAGTTCCTGCCGCATGGGCAAGACCAGAACGTGTCCAAATCTCACCAGCGCGTGCCAACTCTAAAACCCGTGATCGTGCTGGTGTTAAGCGCTCTATCTCTCCCCCACAATACCGCAAACCCAGCATCTGTTCCTCCGGTTCCAAAGCGGACGGAACACACAAAACCAATCGTGCAACAAGACCCAAAGGAGTCATCGTATACCGGCTAACAAAACGCAAGAATGTGATCATCTCCACTTTTAACGGCGGGCAATCAAAAACATGGAGGAGAGAGCGTAGTTTTCTACGAGCCACGGGTGAAACACTTTGCCCATCCTTTGCGGACTGTTCTCCAACATCCACCACAAAACCACAAACTTCTCGCCCCATGACCGGAACACGAACAAAAGAACCAGCCTCTACCTCCATCGAAGATGGAACCTCATAACTATAAGCATGTGCAACAGGCAGAGGTACTAAAATAGAAACAATTTTTCTCTCTGTCATACCCTCATTTGACTTCATCTTTTGTCCCAACTTTTATACAGCCTCTTTTATACTACTATCGTCCTTACACCTTATTTTTGACATATTACCCGTCGCGAAGAATAATCACCTTGTATGATCTCTCATCCCCCCCTCATCAACAATATCTTATCAACGATGAAGATTCTAACGTGCATCTGTTATTGATAGCAGAAACGCCAACGCTATAAACAAACTGTAAGTCCGCATTTTTACCCTTCATATCTTAATTTACCATAGGAAACACGTATTCTCCCTCTTGCTTTTGCGATAAACAATAACGCATAACAAAAATAGAGTGAAACATCAGAAGCTTTGAATAACGAGCCAGAAACCAAGGAGATTTGGCATGAAATTTTTTGTGGATAGCGCCAATATTGAAGAGATCCGAGAATTACAAAATTTAAACCTCGTTGATGGTGTTACCACTAATCCTTCTCTTATCCTCAAATCGGGACGCAATATTCTTGAGGTTACAAAAGAAATTTGCACTCTCGTTAAGGGACCCGTTTCTGCCGAAATTGCAGCAACTGAATTTGAAAATATGATGAAAGAAGCGGCGGTTTTAGCAAAAATTGCCGACAATATTTGCATCAAGCTTCCCTTAACGCTTGATGGCTTAAAAGCCTGTAAAGCTCTCACAATACAAGGATTAAAAACAAATCTCACACTTTGTTTTTCTGCTAACCAAGCATTACTAGCCGCCAAAGCAGGCGCAACATTTATTTCACCTTTTATCGGTAGGCTCGATGATTGCGCAAGTGATGGTGTGGAATTGCTTCATGAAATTCGCACAATTTACGATAACTACAACTTTGAAACGCAAATTTTAGCAGCTTCAATCCGCACCGTTAATCATGTCAAAGAAGCAGCATTAAGCGGTGCAGACGTTGCAACCATTCCACCAACAGTTTTAAAAGCACTGGTCAAACATCCTTTAACTGATCAAGGCTTGCAAATCTTCTCAAGTGATTGGAAAAAAACAGGACAAAATATCGCCTAGTGATTTGAAAGATCTTTTGAAAGCAGCAGTAAAATCTCTTCAGCCAGTTCTTCGGCCACACGCTTTTGCGCATCTTCCTCTGCTTGCAGAGTTGCATATTCTTGACGAAGCCGTTCAAAAGATGTGCTCATGCTTACCGTACTTTCGGCAATAAGAATATTTTTCATATCTTGCAAGATATAGGAAACTTTACCCATCACGGTTCCAACGGAAGGTCGCCCCTCTCTTTTTCTATCGCGATCCACCTCTATCTGTACGGAATTTCGTGTAAACGTAGATGTTTTCAATGCTAATTGATAAGCCGGAGTAGAAGGTTTCCGCCCATTTCCATAAAGCAGAAACAGCAAATGATTGCGTACCATTTGACCAAAACGATCTGACGGTTCTGCTACGACAATGGAAGCTAGTTTTTCGGAAAGATTCAAAGATTTTGATTTTTGAGATGAATTATCAAAAACTGAATCCACAGAATCTATTGTTGTCGAAATCTCAGATACCTGACGATAAAGTGGTTCAATTATGCACCCACACAAAAGCGTGGACAAACCAGCTAAACCCACAAAAATAAATTTTCTAAACAACGACATTCACAATCCTTTTTGGAACAATAATTATTTTTTTAACGGTTTTTTCGACCAGATGTGCCTTTACAAAATCAAGAGCTAGAACAGCTTCTTCAATCATCGCTTCATTTGCTGTTGCCAAAACAGTCACTTCACCACGCTTTTTACCATTAATCTGTACTGGCAAAATATAGGAATCTTCAACAATTAATGCGGAGTCATAAACAGGCCAAGGAAGCTCACAAATCAAATTTTTTCCTCCCAAAGCAGCATGACATTCCTCTGCCAAATGAGGCATTATAGGTGCAATCAGGACAAGGAAAAAATCTATTGCTTGACGCAAAGCTTCCTTCATCTCATTCTCAACATTCTCTACCTTATTTAGTAAAGGCGCCATAATATTCAAGAATTCGTAAAGGCGCGCAATGGCGCGATTAAAGGCGAACTTTTCCAAATCATCTTCCACGGCGTGGAGCGTGCGATGCGCCACTTTTGAGAGTTCCAAAGCCGCACCCTGACGACCAGCACAAGGCGCCACTTCTCTTAAAATCGGAGCACTCAAAGCCACACAACGCCAAATGCGTTGCACAAAACGATGCGCTCCTTCAACACCAGATTCTGTCCAAATAACATCCCGCTCAGGAGGAGAATCTGACAAAACAAACCAGCGCACAGTATCGGCTCCATAGGATGCAATAATATCATCAGGATCAACGACATTCTTTTTTGATTTTGACATTTTTTCAATCAAACCAATCGTCACCTCACTTTGATCGGTCAATTTATAAGCCTGACGTTTTCCATCCTTTTCAACAATAGAAATTTCTTCTGGTGAAACCCACCCTTGGTCATCGCGATAGGTTTCATGAACGACCATCCCTTGGGTAAAAAGCCCTTTAAAAGGCTCATCAACAGTCACATGCCCACTCAATTTCATAGCACGCATAAAAAAGCGCGAGTAAAGAAGATGGAGAATTGCGTGCTCAATTCCACCAATATATTGTTGCACAGGCAACCATTCAGCTATCGCTTGTTTGTCGACAGGTTCTTGTGCAAAAGGTGCAGTAAAACGCGCATAATACCAAGAAGAGTCCACAAATGTATCCATGGTATCAGTTTCGCGTCTAGCAGACTGACCACAGACAGGACAGGCAACCTTTTGCCATGTTTCATGACGCGCAAGAGGATTGCCAGGCTGCTCAAAAGTGACATCATCGGGCAACACAACCGGTAAATCAGCACGCGGAACCGGAACCACTCCACAAGCCGCACAATGGATCATCGGAATAGGACACCCCCAATAACGTTGACGCGAAATCCCCCAATCACGCAAGCGAAATTGCACGGTCTTTTTCCCCTGAGGCTGCCCTCCAAGCATTTGCCCCTCAAGCCGTTTAGCTGCTGCTTCAAAAGCTTGTTGCGATGTCAAACCATCCAAAAAGTCTGAATTGATCATCACCCCATCACCAGTATAAGCCGTTTCAGCAATCACAAAATTTTCCCTCTCAACCCCCTTTGGCAAAACCACTGGTCGCACCGAGAGACCATATTTACGTGCAAAATCCAAATCTCTCTGATCATGGGCAGGACACCCAAAAACAGCCCCCGTTCCATAATCCATAAGCACAAAATTGGCGATATAAACGGGGATATGCACCGTTGGATCAAAGGGATGAACCGCCATAAGCACTGTGCGAAACCCTTGTTTTTCAGCTGTTTCAAGTACAGCAGTTGTCGTACCCCCACACCGACAATTTTCGATAAAAGCATCAAGCGCTTTATCCTTTTGCGCTAAAGCTTTTGCAATGGGATGATCAACAGACAGCGCCAAAAAAGCAGCACCAAAAAGCGTGTCAGGTCGTGTTGAATAACAGACAACTTCGTTAAATTCCGCACACCCATCAACAACATCATCTACCGTCTTCAAAGCCCAACGAATCAGCAAACCTTGTGACTTACCAATCCAATTTTTTTGCATAGTGCGAACTTTTTCCGGCCATTGATCAAGCTCTTCCAGCCCTGCCAGTAAATCTTCACTAAAATCACTAATTTTGAAAAACCACTGCGTCAATTCACGCTGTTCAACCAACGCGCCAGAACGCCACCCCCGACCATCAACAACCTGCTCATTTGCCAAAACGGTGTGGTCAACGGGGTCCCAATTCACCTTAGCCACTTTGCGTGCAACCAACCCCTTTTGATAGAAATCAAGAAACAGCATTTGTTGACGATGGTAATAATCCACATCACAAGTCGCAAATTCACGCGACCAATCTAATGAGAGCCCTAATTTCTTTAATTGCCCGCGCATCACAGCAATATTTTGATAGGTCCACGTTTTGGGATGCACTTTATTTTGCATAGCAGCATTTTCAGCCGGCATCCCAAAAGCATCCCACCCCATGGGATGAAGCACATTAAACCCCTTTGCACGTTTATAGCGTGCAACGACATCTCCCATAGCATAATTACGCACATGCCCCATGTGAATACGCCCTGAGGGATAAGGAAACATCTCTAAAACATAATATTTTTCACGGCAATCTTCCCCCGCGGTCTGAAAAATCTTCTTTTCATCCCAAATCGCTTGCCATTTTTGTTCGTGGGCACGAGGATTATAGCGTTCACCTAAATTATAACGTTCAATCGTCATTTCTATTATACTCTTTATAAAATTGAACTAAAAAACTTGTTTTATGCTTGACCATGGATTACCCCCAACGTCAACATTTTCAGTGAATATTTCACTAAGTATTTTTCAAAGTTTTTACAAACCATTATTTTATTGCTAAATAAAAACAGAAAGCACGAAAAAATGAGCACCCACACTATCCCTCATGCCCCTTCCATTGAAGCATGGAAAAACCTTCAAAAAGACATTGCTGAGACATGTAAAGACTATAATCGCTCTTTAGAAGAGGTACAACTTCTCGCTGTTTCAAAAACCGTCTCGGCAGATGACATATTCCCCCTTTTGCAAGCAGGTCAAACGCGCTTTGCAGAAAACCGCGTGCAAGAAGCCATGAGAAAATGGACACGCTTGCGTCAACAGTTTGAAAATATTGAACTTCACCTTATCGGCCCCTTACAATCGAATAAAACAGCAGAAGCTGTCAAAATTTTTGATGTCATTCAAACAGTTGACCGCGAAAAAATAGCTAAAAGCTTGGCCGAAGAAATGCAAAAACAAAAAAGAATTCTCCCCTGCTATGTTCAGGTCAATATTGGCTTAGAACCGCAAAAAAGTGGAGTTGCACCGCAAGAAGTGCTTCCTTTCATCACCCAGTGTAAAAATCACTACGGACTTAATATTATTGGTCTTATGGCAATCCCACCCGTAGAGGACAACCCCGGCCCCTATTTCGCACTCTTAGCAAAACTCGCAAAAAAAGCTGGTCTTCCAAAGCTTTCGATGGGCATGTCCAACGACTTTAAAACAGCTCTTCAATTCGGCTCTAACGTCCTTCGCATTGGTTCTGCTTTATTTGGAAACCGCCCTCTCTAATCGCCTCTCCACTGAAATATACCACAAAAAAGAACCCATTTGTAATAATGAGAACGATAAAAGTGCATGAGGTACATTACACACTCATAGAAAAGAGTACCACAAGAGACATGATCACAAAAAACATTCAGAACAGCTGTCGCAATAGCTCTCCTTAAAAAACACAGATTATATTAACCTCTCCAATCCGTGTAAACAATTCACCCACTTACCAAGTGTGCAAAGAGCAGACAAGGAAAAGCTTAAAACATGGGTGTCAATACAACCTCCCAATTCTAGAGCAAGCCTACCAACTCAACAAGCCCCTAAAGTGCCGATAAAGTACTAAGAGCTATACGCAACAGCATGATAGCATTCACAAGAATAACATTCAGACTTTCCACACACTGAAAAAGCAAAACGCCGTCGATAATTGCCTAAAAATAAATGAATTTACCCAGTACATGCGCACGAGACAATAGTAATGCAACTGAATTCAATGACAATGTAAATATATTTCTTCGTGCTCTTTATAAACCAAGAAAAAAATACCAATTTTTCAGCATTTCCTATTTTGTTATTTTGTTAAAAGAATATTGTAAACAATCTTATATCTTTACCGTATTGTAAACAAAATATACTATTTATTAAAATAATATTTTGTATTCTATAATATATACATAATGTATTTATTATTTATACAGTGTTTTTATTGCTATAAAGCAAAATTATGTTTAACATCCTAAAAAGGGAAGTGATAGGCATTTGCATGCATTATTATAATACGTTTATTCCAAAATTTAAAGGAGGATTTATATGCGTAATTTTGGTTCAGGCTTAGTTTATACTATAAATGATTCAACACCTGTTTATGGAAATGCATGTAGTACTAATGATTTTATGTCTCACATGAATTCACAGGGTCTTCAAATAGGGGGTCCGGCAGGAATAAGCGGAGCATTGTTAGGTGGTATAGCTGGAGGACCAGCAGGTGCAGTTTCAGCTGGAATCGCAAGTTTCACAACGGGATATATAGGAGGTGCTGTCTGGGGCTTCGGACAAAAAGCTTATGAATGTTGGTTCTAATTTATAGATAATAACTACAAAGATATCTCTGAAATCAATAATCTTGTAAACATATTTGAAAAAATATATCAAAATTAAATATCTATATCTATAGATAAAATATTTTTCAGAGATATCTATTAGTATCATATAATATAATTAGGATTTTGTTATAATGGATATTCATTATGAAATCATAAGACTTTTTCTCATGCTAATTATAATCACTCCTATAATTGCCACTTTTTCTAAAATATTTAGTGGTTGGAGTTGGAAATTATCTATAACGTTAGCATTATCGTCAATTATTATATTCTTTATTTCTGATTTTTCCCGTAGATATTTTGGTTTATATTAATGTTTATTGAATAAATTTCGAGAAAAATTAATAAACTTAATTTTATAGATATCTATTATGTATCATATATTACAATTAGGACTTTGTTATAATGAACATTCGTTATGAAATCATAAGATTTTTTTTTATGATTGTTGTATTTGTCTCTCTATATGCTACTATTGCTAAATTATTCTATAATCGTAGTTGGAAATTATCTATCATAACAGCATTATCAGCAGGAATTGTTTTTTTTATTTTTGATAGTGTGTGTAGATATTTTGGTTTATATTAACATTTATTGAACAAATTTCAAAAATGTTGAATAAAATATTTTTCAAAGATATCTATTATTATCATATAATATAATTTGGATTTCGTAATGTCATATTTTACTCATAAAATTATTGAATCGTTCATGGTAACAGTTTTCTTTGGTTTAATGTATCTTTTTTATTATAAATTTATTTCTTACAGTTAGAAAGATTCTCTAAAAAACTCATTATTAACAAGCCTTCTATTTTTTATTATTAGTATTTTATTTAACTATATTGGTTTATATCAAGTTTTGAGAAATTTTTATAATGGATATTTATCATAAATTCCTAGAGGCATTATTTCAAACAATTGCATTTGGATTATTACTTACAATTATTTTGAAATTTAAAGGATATAAGATTAAAAGTATTATTTATAATGATTATATCTTTACGGTATTGTAAAAAATATACTATTTATTAAAATAATATTTTGTATTCTATAATATAGACATATATATTTAGTGTTTATAAAGTGTTTTTATTGCTATAAAGCAAAATTATGTTTGACATTCTAAAAAGGGAAATGATAAGCCTTTGCATGTATCATAGTGATACTGTTTTTAATATCTCACAAGGAGGATTTATATGAGTAATTTTGGTTCAGGCTTAGTTTATACTATAAATGATTCAACGCCTGTTTATGGAAATGCATGTAGTGCTAATGATTTTATGTCTCACATGAATGCACAGGGTTTTGATTTTGTAATTGCAGGAGGACTAACTGGGGCAGCAGCGGGTGCTATATTTGGTCCAGGTGCACTTATGGGTGGGCTTGCGGGCGCCACGACTGGCTTCTTCGGAGGTTTTGGTTTGGGTTTCGTAGAGAAAGCTCGTGAGTGTTGGTTCTAATTTAAAGAGAATAGCTACAAAGATATCTCTGAAGTTAGTAATTTTATAATTGTTTTCAGAAAAATAGCTAAGTTATATTGTCTACAATTA
This sequence comes from Bartonella refiksaydamii, assembly GCF_902652675.1. Taxonomy (NCBI): domain Bacteria; kingdom Pseudomonadati; phylum Pseudomonadota; class Alphaproteobacteria; order Hyphomicrobiales; family Bartonellaceae; genus Bartonella; species Bartonella refiksaydamii. Next base: position 27,211 of record NZ_LR736299.1, on the reverse strand, counting down.
TAGTTAAGATGGACTTCAGAGATATTTATACTTTATAATCACATATATTATAATTTGGATTTCGTAATGTCAGATTTTACTCATAAAATTATTGAATCGTTGATGGTAACAGTTTTTTTTGGTTTAATATATCTTTTTTATTATAAATTTATTTCTTACAGTTGGAAAGATTCTCTAAAAAACGCATTATTAACAAGCTTTATATTTTTTATTGTTAGTATTTTATTTAACTATATTGGTTTATATCAAGTTTTGAGAAATTTTTATAATGGATATTTATCATAAATTCCTAGATGCATTATTTCAAACAATTGGAGTTGGATTATTACTTGTAATTATTTTGAAATTTAAAGGATATAAGATTAAAAGTATTATAATAAAATTATTATTTATAATGATAATATATTTTACTCTTATGTTTTTATACAGATTAATTAAATAGCTGTAAAATTATTATCCATTCCATTATATATATTTCTATTTTTGTTATTTTTTAACATCTTTTCTTGCTCTCAATCCCATCTCCCAACACCATCCGTGAATGGCATAACGCAAAACATGATAAACCTGTGTCATCACAATATTCGCACTTCGGGAATGGCTTTACAAATGACGCCCATAACCTATGAACGCCCTCATCCCATCTATCTTTAATTTTTTATACGAAGTTTTTTAAACTTTCATTTCTTTATTCGTTTATAAAAAGCTCTATAAAATAATATGCTCTTTTGTATTTTATACAATTTACATCTCTTTATGATGATATACTTTATTGCATTTAAGCATCCTAAAACAGCATAAAAACGCCCTCTTAAATAAAAACGTAAAGACAAACTCACCAGATTTGAAAAATTAACTATTCCAATATTTGTAATTTAGTCTAATCTCAAAATGAAAAGCTTATTGGGAAAACTCTGCCAAAAACACAAAAATACAATGACTGATTTTTCCAAACAATAAATGAGGAGAGGGAACATATGTCTGAAAAAATCTATCCAATACCAGATAATATCAAAAAAAATGCTTTGATTGATGAAGAAACTTACCACCAATGGTACCGAGAAAGCATTAATGATCCAGAAAGCTTCTGGGCAAAACACGGTCAACGCATTGAATGGTTTAAGCCTTATACAAAAGTAAAAAACACTTCATTTAATGGAGATATATCCATTCAATGGTACGAGGATGGAATAACAAATGTTGCCTATAATTGCATTGACCGCCATTTAAAAAACCATGGTGATAAAATTGCCCTGATTTGGGAAGCAGATAACCCTTATCATGATAAAAAAATAACCTATAAAGAACTTTATCAACATGTCTGTCGTTTTGCCAATATCTTAAAGAACCACGGTGTAAAAAAAGGCGACAAGGTTACCATTTACCTCCCCATGATCCCTGAAGCAACCTATGCCATGCTCGCCTGTGCCCGCATTGGCGCCATTCATTCGGTCATTTTTGCGGGGTTTTCTTCTGAAGCAATAGCACAACGTCTTGTTGATTGTGAATCAACCTTCATCATTACCGCCGATCAAGGCTTGCGTGGAGGCAAACAGATAAACTTAAAAGAGACCGTTGATTATGCTATTGAGATTGCAGCCCACCAGAACGTGCATGTCAATCAAGTCATGGTCATACGACGCACCAGTGGAACAATTCATTGGGTAGAGGGACGTGATTTTTGGTACCATGAAGAAATACCTCATACCAAAACAGATTGCCCAGCAGAAGAAATGAACGCTGAAGATCCCCTATTTATTCTGTACACCTCGGGGTCGACAGGCAAACCCAAAGGTGTTTTGCATACAACAGCGGGCTATCTCGTTTATGTATCGATGACACATCAATATGTTTTTGATTATCATCCTCATGAAATTTACTGGTGCACTGCCGATATTGGCTGGATTACCGGTCATTCGTATTTGGTTTATGGACCTCTATGCAACGGTGCCACCACTCTCATGTTTGAAGGAACACCAACCTTTCCCGACAAAGGTAGATTCTGGGAAATTGTCGATAAACACAAAGTCAATACGCTCTACACAGCACCAACTGCTATTCGTGCCTTAATGGGTGCAGGCAATTCATTTGTCGAACGCTCAACAAGAACATCCTTGCGCCTTTTAGGCACCGTGGGCGAACCCATTAATCCAGAAGCATGGGAATGGTTTTATCATATCGTTGGAAACAATCACTGTCCTATTCTCGATACATGGTGGCAAACAGAAACGGGTGGGCATATGATCACTCCTCTTCCCGGTGCAACAAAGCTTAAAGCAGGCTCAGCCACCCGTCCTTTTTTTGGTGTTCAACCTCAAATCATTGATACCCAAGGAAATGTTCTGGAAGGTGAAGCAGAAGGCAATCTCTGCATTATTGACTCATGGCCCGGACAAATGCGCACCCTTTATAATGACCATGCGCGCTTTATTGAAACGTATTTTTCCACATATAAAGGGAAATATTTTACAGGCGATGGGTGTAGACGCGACAGAGATGGCTATTATTGGATTACAGGACGGGTTGATGACATACTCAATGTCTCTGGACACAGGTTAGGAACAGCTGAAATTGAATCAGCGCTTGTTCTTCATCCTGCTGTTTCAGAAGCAGCAATTGTCGGTTACCCTCATCCCATTAAAGGACAAGGAATTTACAGTTTTGTCACCTTAATGGAAGGCACAACCCCAAGTGAAGCATTGCAAAAAGAGCTGATTAAACATGTAAGAAAGGAAATCGGCTCCATTGCCATATTGGATAAAGTTCAGTTTGCTCCTCAGCTACCCAAAACACGATCAGGAAAAATTATGAGACGCATTTTGCGAAAAATAGCCGAAAATGATTTTGATAATCTAGGAGATATTTCAACCCTTGCCGAACCACAAGTCGTTGATGATCTTATTGCCAATCGCCAAAATAGAGAAGCCATTGCTTAATGCAAAGCACCAACGGTGGCTTTAGCATTCCTGCTAAAACCACCGGTGAAGGGTAAAGAGGAAAACATTCAGAATTGTGAAGTATGAATTCTAACAAAAACTTGGAGAGAGAAAAGCCAAGCACCCTTTTTCAACCGGCAAACGAAAACAATCACTGCTAAACCAACAAAACTCGAGTGAGCGTCCTCATGTTTCTGCTAGAAACACCTTGGAATTCCTGCTAAAATCATAAATAAAGGTGAAATAAGGAGATGTAACGATCAATAATATTTTCACAAGCAATATTTCTCAACAACAAATGAGAAATTGTGAAAGAAAAGATAAAGATATTGAGAACTGTAAAGTGTAAACCAAACAAGAGCCTAAAGCAATGAGAGCAAAAGTCCTCGCAGTGGTGCAATATAAAAGCAGAAGTGGTAACGAAAAGTGATTCATTTTGAGAATGTCGGTCTGCGCTACGGAATGGGCCCTGAAGTCCTTCGTGATATTAGCTTTCATATTCCTCCCGGATCATTTCAATTTCTCACAGGCGCCTCTGGAGCAGGTAAGACGTCGTTGATGCGTCTTATGTTTTTGGCTCTCAAACCAACCCGCGGTCATATTGACCTCTTTGGAAACGATACAGCATTGCTCAAACGACAAGAGCTTCCCGCACTACGACAACGTATCGGTGTCGTTTTTCAAGATTTCCGTCTCCTTGATCATATGACCACTTATGAAAATGTCTCTTTACCTTTACGCATTAAAGGGCAAGAAGAAGCAACTTATCGCAGCGAAGTGGAAGATCTTCTCTGTTGGGTAGGCCTTGGAGATCATATTCATGTTTTACCACCGGTTCTTTCTGGCGGTGAGAAACAAAGGGTAGCCATTGCGCGTGCACTCATTGACCAACCCGAAATCCTGCTTGCCGATGAACCGACAGGAAATGTTGATCCCCCTTTGGCAAAACGCCTGCTCCGTTTGTTTATAGAATTAAATCGTTTTGGAACAGCGGTCGTTATCGCCACCCATGATATCGCATTGATGGAACAAGTCGCAGCACGGCGTATGCTTCTCCATAACGGACGGATGACAATTCATGAATAAGTCTTTCCCTATTTTTACAAACAATCAAAAAAACGCAACAGCTATTATTCCCAGCAGCAACATTTCTGGTCAAGCGCTGGTTGCAGTGATTGCTATTATGACATTTCTCTCAAGCCTCACATTAATCGGTGTTGATTTAGTACAACGTGCTGCTAACAGTTGGAGCAATCAAATCAGCTATGAAGCAACCATTCAAATACGCCCCATTGAAAATGTTGATATCGAAAAAACCCTTCGTGATGCAGTTAAATTGGTTAAAACATTTCATGGTGTACAAGACGCCAACATTGTTGACCAAACAGCTACAGAAAAATTACTAGAACCATGGCTTGGAACAGGATTAAACTTAAATGAACTGCCTCTTCCTCGCCTTATCATCGTAACACTGAAAGAGAATGAAGAAATCAACTTTCGTGCAATTAATGACGCTATTAAAACACAAATTCCAGGAGGTCAGTTTGATGATCACCGTGTTTGGGTGAATCGTTTTTCAACAATGGCACATACAACTGTTTTTATTGGTTTTTCAATCTTAACATTGGTTCTAGCCTCACTGATACTCACAATTATCTTTGCCACACGCAACGCGCTGGCAGAGAATGCGCATATTATCAATGTCTTATATTTTCTTGGCACTGAAACCCTTTTTATTGCGCGACAATTCGACTGGCATTTTTTTAAAAATGCACTACGCGGAGCATTATACGGTGGTATCACAAGCGCATTTCTATTTGCTGCTTTTACCTTGTGGACCAACTACAACCTAGGGAAAGCAGAAACTAGCCAAGTAACCGCTTTGTTCGGATATATTTCTATAAGTTCTCTTCCTTATGGAAAAATCATTGGCCTCATTTTTTTCGTTTCTTTACTTACCACGTTTACAAACCGGATGACTATTCTAGCACAGCTAAAAAAAATAGATCAATGTGAAAATGGCTTATTTTAATTTTTATAACTCACGACTCATATAATTTTAAATTATGACGCAAAGCAGTTTAGAGCACCCCCAGCAAAAACGTCGCATAGGCAATCTATGGCATCTTTGCTGCTTGTTGCGCTATTTCTCACCGACAGCACTTGCCCTTTTAATGGTCATTCTCCTCTTTTGTGTTGGTTTTGTAGTTTTTTCTGAAAAAACCGAACGACTTCAACCACCAAATCCTTTGCCAAAAGCCGATGCAATCATCGTTCTTACAGGAGGAGAAAACCGCATAGAAGAAGGGTTAAAACTCTTACAAAAAGGACTTGGTTCGCGATTATTAATCAGTGGAGTAAATACTACAACCAATCTTCAGAAACTGAGTCATAATACGTATATTGTCCCACAGCTCTTTAACTGTTGCGTTGACATCGGGCATAAAGCAACTAACACAAAAGGAAACGCTGAAGAAAGTGCTACTTGGATCAAAAAAAACAACTACCAAACAGTTTATATCGTCACCCATGATTACCACATGTGGCGCTCTTTGCGTGAACTTAAATATCTCATGCCTAACATTAAGTTCATTGCTTATCCTGTTAAAAAAAGCGGCAATGAAAGCGCAATACAACAGATCAATCAAATACGCATTCTTATATTCCAATATATCAAAACAATCGATGTCTATATCAGAACCGCATTTTAACCTTTACGCACTAATTTTCTGAAAATTTTCCAAAAAGCTCTTTGCACCACGTATTCACGTATTTAAGAGAGCATTTATATCATAGACACAATGAGCTCTTTCTACACAACAGTCATCACTAACACCGCTCTCTTCATAGCAATTCCTTTTGGTATGAATCATACCTTTTTGAACTAAAATCTCCCCTCTGAAATCTTATTTTATGCAAAAATTAGAAATTATATACATAACTAGACAACTGGAATTTGATGGCTAATTACCTGAGAAGATAATCCTACAAATTGAATATCAAATTTTAATGAAGCTTCTACTTTACTCGATGCATTATGAATTCTAAAAGAAATGCTCCAGCCATCTTCAAAAATTATAATGAGTTTATTTTTACTTTCTGGTTTGATTGCTACAGATAAGATTGTGCTTGGAATTCTCCATTTACGACCATATCCTAGAGTACCATTCAAATTAAAAGACTGAATAATAACCTATTTTTGTTTAGATCTCGTATCTATTATAATCTTATAAAAATCATAAGAACCTGTAATATGCTGAAACAATAGTTTTACAAATTTATCTTGATAATCTAAACAGAGCCTTTGAAATTCTTTAGAGAAAGCCTCCAAGATTAGAAAATAAATTCTATTCTCTTTGTCATCTATATCCCTAAAAAGCATTTTTTATTTCTGAGTTCTGCTAAATAATCAAAAACAGGCTTAATTTCATTGAAATAGAGACTTCTAGAAGATCTCTTTGACTTATCATTTTTCTCATACTATCAGCTCCAAGTATCGGATTCTCTTACCTACAGTTATTTTAAGCAGATACCCAAAGCGTTCATCAAGTTTCATAGAGACCGCATCATAGCAGAGTGTCAACTCGTTAACATATCCTTGCAAGTGTTTGCTGCTGAAATTGCAATAAATTCCGTAATAACTGTGCTTTAAAATAGCCAACAAGGATTCGACTCCATTTGTACCAGCTTTTTCCGTTCATATAATCTCCAATGCACTTGCCAAACTGTTTTATGTTCATAAGAAACGAATTTTGGGGATCTTAATCTCTCCGAAAGTATTTTTTACTCAATTTTCTAAAACTTCCGAATTAGTTGTATCATAAACTAAACCGTCTTTTTACCTTATGCTTAGTTGCTTAACAACTTGACTACTTGAAATACCTTTGTGGGACATATTCGTGAAATACATTACTTAAAACTGCTTTGGGATAGAAACTTTACAAGATTCCTTTATAACACCAACTGCAACACTAAAATATTTACGACATAACTTACAATAATAAAGTTGATTTTTTTACTTTTGGCCCATCAGGCATTCTCTTCATAACATTTTTTATTAAAAAGCTCCACGTAACCGTACTGCCTACAACCACTAAAGTGCCTGAAATTGATGAGACTAAAAACATTACGATATGTGTACTCTCCCATGAAAACACTTTCTATAAACACGCACTTTTAGATGATACAATCAAAAGACTTAAGAAGCTTTAGACTAGCAAATATGATAACTCACCAAATGCTTTTTATAGCATTGGATTTGATTGTTGAAACCATTAAAAGGGAAAATATCTCATCACAAAAGCTGTTTCATCAAAGGAAATCTGTAACGAACATTTACCATTAAAGAGAATAACAAAAAACACTCACCCACCACCGTGCCTACTTGTTGCTTTGTTAAAGCAGATATCCTGTACAGCATCACCTTCTTGATCAATGCCGCTTCCCACGAATGTTTTACCTCGTGTAACACATCAAACAACCATGCCCCTGTACACTTCATGACACTTAATCGCGTGAGAGAGCAACAACAGGATCAAGCCGCGAAGCTTGGCGCGCTGGCGAAAAGCCAAAACACACTCCGATAAGCGTTGAAAAAGTAAGAGACATAATGATAGAATCAATCGTATAAATCAAGTGGATAGGTGCCTTAAACAGCAAAAATAAACCACCGATAGAAAATCCGAATAGAATCCCAACACCGCCACCAATCACACAAACCAAAACCGCTTCAATGAGAAACTGCTGTAAAATATCACTTTGACGTGCACCAACAGCCATACGCACACCAATTTCATTGATCCGCTCCGAAACGGTAACCAACATAATATTCATCACCCCAATACCGCCCACAATCAAAGAAATCGCTGCAATTGAAGAGACTAAAAGCGTTAAGATATGAGTACTTTCCATGATGCGATTACGGAAGAATTCTGAATTTCTAATAAAGAAATCTTCACTACCATGCCTCATAATGAGAAAACGCTGTACCATCTTCTCTACCAAATGTGAATCAACATCATCGGCAACCTTAACCGTAATTGCACGAACCTGCGTTGTTCCAAGAAAACGTGTTTGCACTGTTGTATAAGGCAAATAAATCTGCAACGTATTTGATACCCCTCCATTTGCATGATTTTGTGGATCCACAACACCAACGATACGCGCTGGAACCTGCCCAACATGCACCACTTTCCCAAGAGGACTTTCACGGCTATGGGGGAAAAGAACAGAAAGCGCTTCTTTTTCAACCACAAGATCAACCGCTCGATCATGCACACTTTTCTGATCAAATAATTGCCCTTCGATAGCGTTAAGCCCCTGTGTCTGAAAGAATTGTTCTCCTACCCCCATAATGACTGTATTGACTTCTACCGCACCAAAACGCACTATCGAGTTTACTGAAATCTGAGGTGTTACACCAGAAATATAAGATAAATTTGATAGAGCTTCTGCATCAGCCTCAACCAAACTAGTTATTTTTCCTGCTTGTGGATCAGAAAAACTTTTTCCAGGTAAAATTGTCAATGTATTAGAACCCAAACTCTTAAAATTTTCCATAATTTTTTCTCGTGTGCCATTTCCTAAAGCCACCATCGCAATAATCGCACCAATACCGATAATGACCCCAAGCATTGTTAAAAAAGTTCGCATCCTATGCGCATTCATTGTCAACAACGCCATGACAAAAGCCTCACGAAACCGCTCAGTAAAAGAACGAAAAACACCAAGCAATTTTTCATCTTTTAGATTTTGTTTGCCCTGAAAAGATTGACTATCAGTTTTTGTTTTTGCACCCACAGCTTTTATTTTTGCACCCTTTGACACCTTATCAGCAATGATTTCCCCATCACTGATTTCAATGATACGATCTGCTCTTTCAGCCACCTGCATATCATGGGTCACAATGATAATGGTGCGCCCCTCTTTATGAAGTTCATCCAAAATACGTAATACTTCTTGACCACTTTGTTTGTCTAACGCACCGGTTGGCTCATCTGCGAGAATAACCTCCGCATTATTCATCAACGCCCGAGCAATCGACACACGTTGTTGTTGACCTCCGGAAAGTTGATTTGGATGATGATTCATCCGATTGCCCATTCCCAAGCGTGTTAATAAGTCTTGTGCACGTTGTCTTCTTGTTGCGACAGAGCATCCTGCGTAAATCGCTGGAATTTCGACATTACCAAGAGCTGTCAATTCATTCAACAAATGGTAACGCTGGAAAATAAATCCAAAATGATTGCGCCGCAAAGCCGACAATTCATCAGCAGTAAGAAAAGCTGTTTCTTTCCCTGAAATCCAATAACGTCCAGAGGTTGGTCGATCAAGGCAGCCTAAAATATTCATCAAGGTGGATTTTCCCGAACCGGAAGCTCCCACAATCGCCACCATTTCACCGCGCTTAATGGTCAGATTAATATCTTTCAAAACAGTGACAAACGTTTCACCCGCGGGAAACTTGCGCGCAATATTTTCTAAAACGAGGACAGCATCTGCTTTCATGCTTTAGCTCTCATCTTCGCTATGTTCATCAGGAATATCTGGCATCACTCCATCGCGCGAACCGGTAATAACGACATCACCCTCATTAAGTCCTGAAACAATCTCTGCCACAACTTTGTTATTAAGCCCAACAGTCACCTGTTTTGCAACCACCTTATTTTGCCCTACCAAAAGAGAAACCCATGCTTTACGCTCTTTCGTTTCATCACGTAAAGCATCACTGGGAACCAACAAAACATTTTGAGCACGCCCTAAAATAATATGAACTTGAGCAGTCATATAAGTACGCAAAAAATTATCCACATTATCAACATGGATAATGCCGTTATAATAGATAGCCGATGATGCTAAAGAATTGGAAGCTCCGACCATACCAGGATTAATACTCACATCAGCGCGAATTGCTTCAGGTGCCGGCTCTACCCTTTCCAGAGTTCCCTCATAACGACGCTGCGCACTACCAAAAACGGTAAAATAGAGAGGCTGCCCAGCACGCACTTTAAGAATATCGGCTTCTGAGATTTGCGCTTTGACCGTCATCTTTGACAAATCGCCTAAAATAACAATCGTCGGAGCCGACTGAACAGCATTGACGTTCTGCCCTTCTTCCACGATGGTTGCCAAAACCGTTCCTGCTGAAGGAGCAGTCACCCTCGTATAGCCTAAATTGACCTCTGCACTGTCCACATCAATTTGTGCTTGTACAATCTGCTGCCGAAGCTGAGCAATTTGCGCCTCGCGTATTTTTACTTGTGTTGCAGCCTCATCAAGGTTAGCCCGTGAAATTGCATGTGCTTCGATCATTTTTTTCTGGCGCTCTAAATTTTTCTGCGCAAGAGAGAGATAAGCTTCCTGTTCTACTAAACTCGCATAATAATGGGATAACGCTGCTTTTTTTCTTTTCAGATCATTTTCTTGATCTGTAGGATCAATTTCTGCTAGGAGATCCCCTTCTTTCACAACACTGCCTGGGAAAACGCGCATTGACACCACCCGCCCTGTTGCACGCGCACCAACAGCAACCAACCGATAAGGACGCACAAGACCAGAAGCCAAAACACTTTCTTCGATATCACCACGCTTCACTACTGCTGTCATATAAACAGGCGATGACGTTCCCCAAAAAACAGAACGCAGCCACAAAAAAAAGATAAGAAGAAGGACAGCAGTTAAAAAGAAGGAAAGTTTTTTATGTTTTGTAATGAAATTTTTGATGAAACTGTTTTTCATTGCCCTACTCTCATATGCGAACGGGGTATACCATCAACGACTTCGGGACGTGAAACATCAACCACGCCATCCCACCCCCCACCTAATGCCTTCATGAGTGTAATATATTGAGTAACCAAAGAAACACGGCTATCTTTAAGCGCCATTTGCGAAGAATAATAAGAGCGATCAGCATTTAATAATTCCAAGAAACTGGTATTTCCATTTTCAAAAAGACTCCGTGAAAGTTTTAAAGAATGCAGAGAAGCTTTATTTGCAACAACAAGCTTTTCTAATCGCTGGTGTTCTTTTGTCAATCTCACAAGCGCATTTTCCACGTCTTCTAGAGCTCCTAATACAGCGGCCCGATAAGTAATAAAAGCTTGATCGCGTTGTGCACGTGCTACCGCAACAGACGCCATAACCTGTCCTCCATTAAAAAAAGGAAAACGCAGCCCCGGTCCAAAAGACCATCCAATCGTTGAATTTTTCCACAATTGATCAATTGCCGTTGCTGCCGTCGAAATATTCCCAGTTAAAGAGAGAGAGGGATAGCGATCGGCTTCACGCTGCCCAATGCGTGCTGTCGCTTGGGCATATTGGCGCTCCGCCCGTCGTAAATCTGGACGCGTTAACAAAATATCAGCTGGAATCCCCGCTGGTATTGGCCACTGTGGCTGTGGAATCTTTGCGCGCTTAGCATTCTTTTGCAAAAGGTCCTTCAAAGCCATAGGAACACGACCAGTTAAGACGGAAAGGCGATGAATACTCATTGCTAAATTCGCTTCCATCTGTGAAATATCTGCTTCTGTATTTGCCATTTGTGCTTGCGCATTTGAAACATCAAGCTCCGAAACATCACCAGCCTTCAATTTAGCACGCACCAATTCATATGTTTTACGCTGAGATGAAGCAATCTGCCGTACAATCAACAATTTCTGTTGCCAACCACGTACTTGAACATAATTTGTCGCCACATCTCCCAACAGCGTCACCATTGTCGCACGCATATCTTCTATAGACGCTTCAAGACCATAACGTGCTGCTTCAACCGCCCGTTTATGCCCACCAAAAAAATCAAGTTCCCAACTCGCATCAAAACCACTACGATATTGACTGAAAAACGCATTAGATTGCTCAGCGCTACTACGCGTTCCTGAAATTGAATTTGACACACTCGGCAAAAGAGATCCCACAGCTTGTCCTAAACCAGCACGCGCCTCACGGACCCGTGCTTTGGCAACAGCAACACTATTATTTTCAGAAATCGCATAATCCATTAACGCATTCAAAACAGGATCATTTAAACGTCGCCACCATCCTGCAAGCACACCCATACGCCCAGACGTCTTTGCAGACGTCTCTCCCCAAACTGCTGGAACACGAAAAGATGTCTTATGGTAATTAGGACCAACCATACATCCTGATAATATAAAAAAGCACAACAAAATACTATAAAGCAATCCGTTAGAAACAACCCATTTGCTGATATGCATCCAGTCTCCCGTATTTCTCCAGAATCAATCATTAATATTTTATTTACGTCTTATTTCAAACTTGACGTGAAAAATCAAATATAGTTTGTACTGGAACATGATCTGAAGGCTGATTCCACCCTCGTGCAGCACGAAAAATCGCAAGATCCGTCATAAAAGGAACGAGATCAGGAGAAGACCAAACATGATCAAGCCGCCGCCCACGATCAGAAAGTGCCCAATCGCGTGCGCGATAACTCCACCATGTATAAAGCTTGAGAGGAACAGGAAAACGCACACGCATCAAATCAATCCACCCACCTTGGCAACATAAAGCCTGTAAACGCTCAGTTTCAATAGGTGTATGGCTTACAACCTTCAATAATTGCTGATGAGACCATACATCCTCTGCCAAAGGAGCAATATTTAAATCACCCAGCAAAAGAGAAGAAAGATCATCTCCCTGATCCGCGCGAATGAGAGACATTTCTTCTAAAAAATCAAGCTTATGACGAAATTTTTCATTCACATTAGCGTCAGGAACATCACCTCCAGCAGGAACATAGAAATTATGAATCCGCACATCTCTGCCATAGACTTCAACAGTCACAGAAATGTAACGGCAATCTTCCTTTTGACAAAATGAACGCTTTTCAACACTCTTAAAAGGCAAACGCGATATAATCGCTACACCGTTGTAAGATTTTTGTCCGCTCAATGCGATATGCTTATATCCGGCCGCTTCAAAAGCCTGAACTGGAAATAAAGCATCTGGACATTTTGTCTCCTGTAAACACAAAACATCTGCAGTAAATATATCCAAATACTGAAAAACCTGCGCCAAACGCAAACGGATAGAGTTAATATTCCAAGTCGCAATACGAAAGAACATTTGTTTCAATTCTGATACTATAACTCCGATACTATAACAGCGTATTATTTTTTTGAGGGAAGCGTAAACATCCCATCAGCAAACCTAACACCCGTCCGTACATTCATGATTTGAACAGTAGTTTCCAGATTTTGTTGATCAACAATTGTCCACTGCCGTAAAGCGGTGCCTTCAGAATCAAACACCATCCTTATTTGCCCTGCTCCAATGCTTTTATCACGCAAAACAATTGTCACTGCCCCTGGATCTTCACGAAACGCTAATAAACGCCCTGATGATACATTAATTTTATCATCCAACAGAAACTTCATCGGCGTTTGAAAGAGCTGTGAGAAATTCCAAGTATTCAGAGCACGATTGTTAATGCCAACAAATTGACCATCTGCAATGATCTGTAAAGGTAATTTTTTGTAAATAAAACGAATCTTTCCTGGACGCTCTAAATAAAATGTCCCCTGAGACATCTTTCCTTTTGGGCTAAATTGAATAAAATCACCTGTCATTGTTTTAATCGCTGCAAAGCGATTGACAACGTTCTGCGCCCTTATAATTTGTTGAGATGATTGTAAAACAGCAGGAAAAATTAAACTCCAAAAGACAATAATTCCAGCAAATGCAAAGGATTTTCTCCGCAGTAAAAAAAACGTTCTCATAAAAATGCTCCCAAGCGATACAATTTTACCTTGCAATAAAACAGCAAACGATAAATAGACACCCTCCTTTAAAATAGAAAGATATTATTTGAAAAAACTATCAAAAGATTTTTATTTCAAAAGGCATCAAAATCTTTCATATACCTGCGTGATTTGCGATACTAAAAACACCTTCTTCTTCTTCCATCCGCCCAATCAATGAAGCAATACAATTACAGTCAATACTTAACCGAAAAAAGTTAAACACCACCAAGAAATGATTCCTAAAAACCTAGACACTTTTAGAATAAAAAAACATTTCCAGTATATTTACCTTTTAATATAAACAACAAATGATGAATAAATATTTTTCTTTAAAAGAGAAAAATATTGTGAAAAAACACTTACAAGCTTTCACTTTAAAAGCGTTCTTCTTCCGCAGGTACTAAAATTTCCCGTTTACCCGCATGATTGGCTGGACTAATGATACCTTCTTCTTCCATCCGTTCAATCAATGAAGCAGCACGATTATAGCCAATACCTAAACGACGTTGAATGTAAGAAGTGGAAGCCTTACGGTCCCGAAGAACAACAGCAACAGCTTGACTATAGGGATCATCTGCTGAAGGAGAAATCAAAGAAGTATCTGTATCATTTTCTGAAATCTCTTGCGTAATATTTTCCAAATAATCAGGCCGTGCTTGCGCTTTGAGATGTACCACAACCTGCTCAACTTCATCATCGGCCACAAAAGGTCCATGAACACGCTGAATACGCCCTCCTCCCATCATGAAGAGCATATCTCCTTGTCCCAACAACTGTTCAGCTCCCTGTTCCCCAAGAATTGTTCGGCTATCAATTTTTGAACTTACAGAAAAAGAAATACGTGTGGGGAAATTGGCTTTTATCGTCCCAGTAATCACATCCACCGAAGGACGTTGTGTAGCCATAATCACATGAATACCGGCCGCACGCGCCATTTGCGCTAAGCGTTGCACTGCCCCTTCAATATCTTTGCCGGCAACCATCATCAAATCAGCCATTTCATCAATAATGACAACAATATAGGGCATAGGACTCAAATTGAGAGTTTCTGTTTCGTAAAGTGGCTCACCAGTCTCGTGATCAAATCCGACTTGAACTGTACGGGTTATTGTCTCCCCCTGATTTTCTGCTTCTTTGAGACGTGCATTAAACCCATCAATATTGCGGACACCAACTTTTGACATTTTGCTGTAGCGCTCTTCCATTTCACGAACAGCCCACTTAAGCGCAATGACCGCTTTTTTAGGATCTGTTACCACGGGTGTTAACAAATGGGGAATGCCATCATAAACCGAAAGTTCAAGCATTTTGGGATCTACCATAATGAGACGACATTGATCAGGTGTCATACGGTAAAGAAGCGATAAAATCATCGTATTAATAGCGACAGATTTCCCTGATCCTGTTGTACCTGCCACCAAAAGATGTGGCATTTTTGCTAAATCTGCGATAACCGTCTCCCCCCCTATAGTCTTGCCCAAAGCAAGCCCTAATTTTGCTTTGCTCTCAACAAATTCCTGCGCTTGCAAAATTTCTCGTAAATAAACCATCTCACGTGTTGCATTAGGCAATTCTATCCCAATCACATTGCGCCCTGGAACTACAGCAACACGCGCTGAAATCGCACGCATCGAACGCGCAATATCATCTGCCAAACCAATGATACGGGAAGACTTAATACCAGCAGCCGGTTCAAATTCATACAAAGTCACCACCGGACCAGGACGTGCATCAATAATTTTTCCCTTAACGCCAAAATCTAACAAAACACCTTCAAGTTCCTGTGAATTAGCTCTTAAGACAGCAGGAGAAAGCTTTGCATCCCTTGCTGCCGGTGGAGAAACCGAAAGATAATCTAAAAGCGGAAGGAGAAAACCATCTTTTCTAGAAACCTTTAACGGCTTAAAAACACGGCTTTTCAGGGGAGAAACCGGCACCTTATCTCTATTTTCGTGATCTTTCATTTTTCCATCAAGGAAAACCGGTTCAATCCGATCAAATGATTTTCCTTGTTTCTTAAAGCAATTTTTGAAAAAGAAAAAACGAAAAAACCGTGCTTGTAAAAAATAAAAAAAGTGTAAAATAGCTCCAAAAGTCGTAACAAAAAAACTGTTTTGTGCTCTATCTGCAAAATCTTCTTCATCCTCTAACATATCGAAAGTTGAATTCACATTTTCGACCTTTTGAACGTTTTTTGTTTTTCTTTTATTTGTTTGGCGTCGCCACACCACATTACCCGCAAAAGCAGCCAATAAAAAACTTAAAAGGATAAGAATCACACCCAAGAGCACATTTTGAAATGGAGAAAGAAAAACAGGGAAGATTAAATAAGCAGCACTTAAAACTTTATCCCCCAAAACTCCCCCCAAACCCATCGGCAATGGCCAATACGTAAAAGGAACAATAGGTGTCATAAGAGCAAAAGAAACTAAAAAACAAACCGCTGACACCACCCACAGAAAAAGACGAAAAAACAAATTATGGATATCTTTTTGTGCAAGCAAAAGAAACGACCAAAATAATGGCGGCAATAAAATACCAACGCTTGCCAAACCAAAAAACTGCATGACAAAATCTGCGAAAATTGCACCTAACCACCCCATAAAATTTGTAACCCTATTTGCACTTGCATGCGTTAATGAAGGATCTGCAATATTCCAAGTTGCCAAAGCAACAACGCAAAAGATCATGAAACCCAAAAGCCCAAGCCCAATGAAAACACCAATCTGGCGCAAAAACATTTCAATAAGCCGTGAACCATAAGATTGTTGCTCTTCTAATGGATCATAAGGGGAAGAACTTTGATGCATTCATAAATTCCAAGTACAAAACCTTTGCATTAAAGAGTCATAAGATTATAACAAAAAAATATTAACACAGTTTTAACCATCATAATCATAACAATCGCCTTATAATATGGTATAAAAGGTGTTATTGAAGAAAGATACCCTTTTCGTTTAAGAGTAAAAAAAACTGCAAATAATGGAATGAAGCGTTGTGCATTCTTATCCCAATAAAAATATAAAACCCAAGAGAAATCTAGAACCCAATAAAAACATAAGACAATGTGATATCCTCATTGCAGGCGGTGCAGTTGTCGGGCTAACACTGGCAATAGCGCTCAAGCAAGCAGCTCCTGAACTGAAAATTAATATCGTCGATGCCGCTGCTGCTCAAGAAAAACTTCTCACTTCCAATATACGAGCATTTGCCCTCGCAGCTGCTTCTATTCGTATGTTAAAGCAATTGCAATGTTGGAAACATATAGAGCCCTATGCCCAACCCATTCATTCAATGATCATCACGGATACAGGCACAAATGATCCTGTCAAACCAACCCTTTTAACCTTTGAAGGAGATATCACCCCCAACGAACCCTTTGCCGCTATGGTAGAACAAAGTACACTTATGAGTGCTTTAAAAAAGCGTGCACAAGATTTGAGTATTACTTTCTTTGCAAATATGCGTGTCATTGATTTTCATCAAAAAAACCAACACACTGCTGTCACGTTAAGCAATAAAGAAATCTGGCAAACAAAATTACTGATTGCAGCCGACGGAGCACATTCTCAATTACGCGAAAAAGCAGGACTTAAAAACTTTTCTCATCCCTATAAACAAACAGCAATCATTTGCACAATTGAACATGAAAAACCCCATCATGGACGAGCAATTCAACATTTTTTACCCACTGGACCTTTCGCTCTTCTTCCTCTCAAAGGCAACCGATCCGCTATTGTATGGAATGAACACCATGAAACTGCGCAATATTACCTCAAAGCTGACGCTCTTATTTTTGAAACAGAACTCGAAAAACGCATTGGTCATCAACTAGGAAAACTCTCTTGGAATGGAGAACGCCAAGCTTTTCCCTTGAGCCTTTCTTTAACACGCCAATGTATTAAACCTCGTTTTGCTCTCATTGGCGATGCTGCCCACACAATTCACCCCATTGCAGGACAAGGACTCAATTTAGGATTACGCGACAGCGCCGCGCTCGCTGAGATCATTATTGAAACAGCACGGTTGGGTCTTGATATCGGATCACTCATTGCTTTAGAGCGCTATCAACGCTGGAGACGTTTCGAAATTGTACGTATGACCTTGAGTAACGATTGGCTGCACAAACTTTTTTCTAATGATAACCTTCTCTTGCGAATGCTCCGCGATGTTGGACTTGGAATTGTCAATCAAACACCAAAAATGAAAAAGCATTTCATGCAGGAAGCCTCCGGACTCACCCCTAATGCCCCACGTTTGTTACACGGAATCCCACTCTAAGAAAAAATATACCCTTGCACTTTTGGCATCCTATAAATGAAACTCTCTTCAATTAGATAACCTTTTTGTTCACTCTGGTGTACTAAAATTTTGGTAAAGCCCAGCTTCTGAATCTGTCAAAGCCAAAGGTATTTATAATATAATAGGAAAGCTACCCCATAACCTAGCTTCATAATACAAAAAGAGCCTGTTATGTAATCGAACTTATAGCAATAGACGAGTAAAACAAAAAAACACCAAGGAAACTATAACCCAATGTTTTTAAGTAACAGAAACTTTCTAAAAATCTAAAAACCTAATATTCAGAGCATCCGAAATAAATATAAAATAGAAAAATCGTTTTAAACAATTGAAATCTGCCAACAGGTATCTACACTCAAGATGAGTTGATTGCATCTACTACCTACTACACACTCAAAAAAACGGACAAAAACCAGAAAAGTACCTGTTCTTTTCGGGACCTTCAACACACTTTTTATTCCTTGATACACAGAAAAAATTTCGGAGACAAACATCAAACGTATCACACCCTCCCTCTAAAAACGAAAAGGCCAAAACCAACACCCATTACAGAGAGATTCCGTTTTCCAAGACACTCTCAAATCTAAACCACACAAATAACAAGAGCCTGAAACTGATATCTAACGCCTCATAAAAGAGATCTCCGACCAAAATTCATAAAATCCCTCAAGCTGTTATTTTACAGATCAACATTATAAATATACAAAATGTATGTATAAAGAAACAAATTAACCTATAATGATAATTTACCGTTTTACAATTTAAATGAAAACCCAAACATCGCAAGACTCTCTCATTTTAAACCTTCTTATGACGAATCATAACAGAACTATTTTCTTCCGTATCACAAGAGAGATAATATGCCGATAAAACCATTGAAGAAAGAAGTAAAAATGCCTCTTATGAGCAATCTTGATGAAAAAGCAACACAATATTTAGACTGAAAAAATGATGATGCTAACTTGTTACAACAACAGCTTCCTCACAGTTAAACAAACTCTTTGCACTGTTATATATAGCAGTATTCAAACATCTTAGAACATTACCAACGCATTAGTTTTGTGTTTCGACTTATCACATCACCAAAAAAACACACTACTTGAGTTCATATTTTTTGATATCCTCATACCTTACGAATATTGCAACATATTATGTTACTTCTAGTTCTTCAAGCGCATAACCATTTTCCAACCATTCTTTAATCCACTTAGGTTTACGCCCCCGCCCATTCCATAATTCCCACTGGTTATTAGGATTTCTATAATGGCGCTCTTTACTCACAAGATCGGCGATATCAATTCCATGCGCATTAGCAATTTCAAGTATTTTTCTCCGTGCATTCTGCTTTTCTCTTGCTTGCCGTTTTTTTAATTCTGCGTCAATTTGGATACGCATTTCCTGTAATTCATCAAGATTCATATTTTTGAGATCATCCACTTTATTACTCCCCTTGCAAAAAAGAATTGCACTTTGACATATTTTTAACACAATTATAGACGAGTTTTGACAACTTTATTATCGGAATTAAAGTTATGATGAATATATCACTTTTACGGAGACATACTTTGAACCACAAAGAATCCTTTATTGGTGTATCAATTGTCATTTCT
Organism: Bartonella refiksaydamii; assembly: GCF_902652675.1. NCBI lineage: Bacteria > Pseudomonadati > Pseudomonadota > Alphaproteobacteria > Hyphomicrobiales > Bartonellaceae > Bartonella > Bartonella refiksaydamii. The sequence goes on along the minus strand of NZ_LR736299.1, from coordinate 7,603 downwards.
TTACCTCTTTTCAGTTTGAACGCTGAAAGGAGTAGACTGGATGTGCACACTCCATTATGGCTTTCTAGTGCTTATGGATCAGCGGTCGAAAGTCAATACAAACTATCAGTCTATAAACTATGGCAATACTCGACAAAGAACAAGACCTCTATACACAACGAAAAAGATGTTTATTCTTCCCATAAGACGCATTCTTACATACAATTGGACTCTGTTTCATGTCAGTATTCTTCAAAAGCAGTAGAAAAAACAAAAAATGATACGATACAATCAACCTCAATAAACCTCCAAAAGCGGTCATCACTTGAATCCAGTCTCTCTTTTTGTAAACGCAGTGGTCGTAGTATTAATTGGCATAATATGTTCGGTTTTGTCCCATATATTCATACAATTAGTCGCATGTTAGTACATGTACAAAATATTCTCAGAGAATACAAAATCTATAATTGTAAAAAACAAGATTTTAGACAAAACAAACATGCTTTGCCAAGTTATGAAAATACATTGTGGCAATCCTCAAAGGAACCACACAAGATTGGCGTTTATATCAACAAAATTTTCTATCATCGGGTGTGTTGTTCATGATTGTTCCGGATTTTATGATGCTCGCTGCCGCATGTGCGCCCGCTGTTCACCCGACAACACTTTCAGCTATTGTTATGCAAGAATCACGGGGTCATATCTATGCAATAGGTGTTAATGGTAATTACGAACTATTGCAACAACCATCCTCCTTTAACGAAGCAGTCGCAACAGCAGAACAGCTTAAAAAAGATGGTCATAATTTTGACATGGGTTTAGGTCAAATTAATGTCAAAAATTTGAAATTGCTTGGTATGTCTCTCTCTGACTTGTTTGATCCATGCAAAAATCTTAAAGTTGTACAAACTATTTTGACTCATTGCTATAAACAAGAGATGTCTAAGTACAGCTCTGAACAAGCTGCACTGCAAGCGGCATTGAGCTGTTACAACACAAGAAATTCTAACAGTGATTTTACTACCATCTCTGTGCAAGAAATTTCTTCGCATGTCATAGTGAAGGTTCCTGCACTTGTGAGTAACGACTTACAAGAAACTTTGCAGCTTCATACGGAAAGACCAGAACATGTCATCGAAACAGAATCCCTTCTACCCTCCTCAGAAGAGTCAGTAGATGCATTTATGCATAAAGAAAGCCGTGTCAGTGACGCTTTTACAACTGAAGAACCCTCTTCATTAGAAAGATGACAAGAGTAATCATTCTTACATTTACGGATGAGAACTACAATTTTGATAGGATAAAGCAATGAAAGGTAGATAAGGAAATATTAAAGCTCTAATTAGTAAGATTGAATGAAATCTTTCTAATTGAGGGCAAAATAATGAAAATGATAGAACAAAACAGCGTTGATACGGCATTCAATCAAAAAGCAGCACGTGAAATTACAATTGTGAGGCGTTCAGAGAGAGAATGGTATTTTACGTTTGTTGCAGATGATCCAATAACCGGAAAACCAAATAAGTACACACTTCTCACACAGAGAGGAAAATTAAGAACTTGGGCTGATCCAAAATATCTCTTCAAATTTCTTCATGAAAGAGGTGTTGTTTATGGCAATTTTAAACTTAATCAGGACGAAAAACATGAAACAATCAAATATTCTTCAAACAACAGTTCATAATAAAATTATTACAACTGCTGCAGCTGTAACTGTATTTTTTATAGCTCATCCTGTATGTGCCCAAGCCCAAAGTTTGGATAGGGCTCAAAATGTTTTAAACACATTCAAAACAGAGTTGGGTAAAATTATTCCTATAGCTGCTGCTGTCATCCTTTTATGCTTAGCAATTGGTTACGCAGGGCGCTATATCGAAAAAGATACATTTGTACGCTGGGCGATCGGTGTCACTATTGCTGGTTCAGCAGCCGAGATTGCTGCAATGTTATTTACACAATGAATTATAAAATCACGCAACATAAAACGTTCTTTTTATTTGAAAGACTAAAATTCGATAATTTTATGAATATCAATGAGGGTATGATTTGTACCGCAGAAAAAGAAACTGTTAGTGCTAACTATAACCTGAACGAGGATAAACAATATGAAACAGTTAAAAACTCTTCTAGCAATAAGTGATAAAAAAAACCTTATAACTACTATAGTTGTAACATTGTTTTTTATGGCACATCCTTTGCGTGCTCAAGCGCAAGATTTGACCAAGGCAAAAACTGCTTTAGAAACATTCAAAACACAATTAGATATAATCATTCCTATTGCTGCCGGCGTTATCCTTTTATGTTTAGCAATTGGTTACGCAGGACGCTACATCGAAAAAGGTACATTTGTACGCTGGGCGATTGGCGTTGTCATCGCTGGCTCATCAGCTCAAATCGCCAAATTGTTGTTTACAGGAAACTAAGCGTAAAGCTATTTAACACAAAGCGTTCACTTTATTGAAAGTGTGACGTGAATTGCAATAATTTAGTGCCTATCAAGAAGAAGTATCTCTTGTATAGCAGAAAAAGAAACCAATAGTGCCAATTATAACTTGAACTAGGATACACAATATGAAGCGGTTAAATAATTTCAAATTAAAAAACAACATCTTGGCAATTTCTGCTGCTATGATGGTGTTTTTTATGACCCACCCTGCATATGCAAAACTAGATAATGCTAGTAGAGCTCTAACAAAACTGCAAGATGAACTCATAAAAAAAGTTATCCCTATTGCCGCTGCTGTTATACTTTTGTGCTTAGCAATCGGCTATGCAGGGCGCTACATCGAAAAAGATACATTTGTACGCTGGGCAATCGGTGTTGTAATCGCTGGCTCGGCTGCCGAAATTGCCAAGATGTTATTTACAGGAGGCTAAGCGTAAAGCTATCTAACGCGAAGTATTCCTTTTATTAAAAGTGAGACCTGAATTTCTGTAGTTTCATGCATATCAAGAAGTGCTTCTTTTACAACAGAAAAAGAAGCCAATAGTGTTAATTATAATCTGAACTAGGATAACCAATATGAAGCGGTTAAATAATTTCAAATTTAAAAATAACATCTTGGCAATTTCTGCTGCTATGATGGTGTTTTTTATGACCCACCCTGCATATGCAAAACTAGATAATGCTAAAACGGCTCTAGAGACTCTGCAGACAGAACTTACAAGTAAAATTATCCCTATTGCTGCTACACTTATACTTCTATGCTTAGCAATAGGTTATGCAGGGCGCTACATCGAAAAGGATACATTTGTGCGATGGGCGATTGGTGTTGTCATCGCTGGTTCAGCAGTTCAACTTACCACAATGCTGTTCAAACCTAATTGAAACAAACTGTGAAACCGTATGGAACGAGGTGTTCTTTTTTAACGTGAAGTCCTTATCCATCAGTTGTAAATATACTAGTGAAATTTTCACTTATGTTGCAAGGAAAGGATGTTTTTTATTGGCAACTTCAATCATAAGGGGAATAAAATCATGAAACAATTAAATACTTTCCAGAAAAAAATTGAAAATGTAAGCAACAGGATTCGTGTTTCTTTTATAATTCCAGTTTTATTCTTAGCGACAAAGCCTACATATGCTCAAGAAAAAACAAATAACATAGATGTTTTCATAGGTATGCAGTACGGGTTAAGTGTAATTATTCCCATTGCGTCTGCTATCATTTTTGTATTTCTATTACTTCTTTGGGCATTTCGCATCATTGCAAGGGTTACATTTGCACGGTGGGCGTTCAGTGTCGTTATTGCTGGTGCAGCATTCTATCTTAGTCATATATTATTTCATATCAGCTAATCGGAGAGGCTCATGAGATCGCAAAAACATGAAGAATTTCCTTTATTCAAGGGAGCAACTCGCGTTCCAACACTTTGGGGTGTACCCATGATGCCACTTATTATTATGGTTGTAGGTGTAGCTGCTTTCGCTATGACAATAAATATCTTTTTGTGGATCATAGCTCCACCATTGTGGTTTATTATGGCACAAATTACCAAAAACGATGATAAGGCATTCCGAATCTGGTGGTTGTGGATTGATACTAAGTTCCGTAACCGAAACAAGAGCTTTTGGGGCGCCTCAAGTTACAGTCCCTCTAACTACCGCAAAAGGAGATAAGTATGACGGCTGTTGAAAGCAGCAAGCGCCTTGCATCAGAGACACCAGTAAGTCTGTTCATACCCTACTCACACCATATCACAGATACGATTATCTCTACCAAAAATGCAGAATATTTGTCGGTCTGGAAGATTGACGGGCGTTCGCATCAAAGTGCTTCAGAAGAAGATATTTTTCAGTGGACAAAAGAGCTAAACAACACCTTGCGTGGTATTGCATCAGCCAATTTATCTCTGTGGACTCATATCGTGCGTCGGCGTGTTTATGAATATCCCGATTCAATGTTTGATAAGATGTTTTGCTATCAGCTTGATGAAAAATACCGGCAAAGCTTTACTGGTTATAATCTAATGGTCAATGACCTATATCTAACCATTGTTTTTCAACCGATAGCCGATAAGGTTATGTCATTTTTTTCTCAGCATGAACGCGAAACGCTCGATCAAAAAAAGATGCGGCAAGAATCATGTATAAAAGCTCTCAATGATATTAATCGCACCTTAAGTCAATCATTAAAACGTTACGGTGCAGAACTTCTTGGTGCTTATGAAAAAAATGGGCATGCCTATTCTTCTGCCCTTGAATTTCTTGGAATGCTGATTAACGGCGAATACCGACCTATGCCAATATGCCATGATCGTTTTGCGGACTATATGTCTATCAATCGGCCTTTTTTCTCGAAATGGGGTGCTGTAGGTGAACTGCGTACAATCACTGGAATGCGTCGATTTGGAATGCTGGAAATTAAGGAATATGACACAACAACCAGACCGGGTCAACTTAATGTTTTGCTGGAAAGCGATTTCGAATTTGTGTTGACACAGAGTTTTTCGGTGCTCTCACGGCATGCTGCCAAGGATTATTTGCAGAGACATCAACGTAATCTTATTGATGCACGCGATGTGGCAACGAGTCAAATTGAACAAATTGACGAAGCACTTAACCAGCTTGTCAGTGGGCATTTTGTTATGGGTGAGCATCATTGTACACTGACACTTTACGGCGATACAATTCAACAAGTTCGCGACCATATGGCAAAAGCGAGCGCGGCACTACTAGACGTTGCAGTATTGCCAAAACCTGTAGATTTAGCCATAGAGGCTGGTTATTGGGCACAACTTCCCGCAAATTGGAAATGGCGACCACGTCCTGCGCCCATTACGTCACTGAATTTCTTGTCATTCTCGTCCTTTCATAATTTTATGTCAGGTAAGCCGACTGGAAATCCATGGGGTCCCGCAGTCACGATTCTTAAAACAACCAGTAAAACACCGCTTTATTTCAATTTTCATGCCTCCAAACTTGAAGAAGATTCAACGGACAAGCGTCTCCTTGGGAATACCGCACTCATCGGACAATCAGGTTCCGGTAAAACGGTGCTACTTGGGTTCCTGTTAGCGCAAGCGCAAAAATTTAAGCCGACAACCGTTGTGTTTGATAAAGATCGTGGCATGGAAATTGCTATTCGGGCGATGGGTGGTAAATATCTATCATTTAAAGCTGGTAAGCAAAGTGGTTTTAATCCATTCCAGCTGCCCCCCACACAAGACAATCTGATTTTTCTAAAACAGTTTGTTAAAAAGTTAGCAGAAGCTGGTGGTGAAATTACACATCACGACAACGAAGAAATTAACCAAGCTGTCACGTCTGTTATGAGTAGCAACATTGATCCATCACTACGTCGCTTGTCTTTTCTAGTGCAATTCCTACCAAATCCGCATTTAAGTGATTACAATGCACATCCATCAGTTCACGCTCGCTTAATAAAATGGTGCGAAGGTGGTGATTATGGATGGTTATTTGACAATCCCAATGATGCCCTTGATCTTTCAACACATCAAATTTATGGCTTTGATATCACAGAATTCTTGGATAATCCAGAAACTCGTACTCCGGTAATGATGTATTTGCTTTACCGCACCGAAGGAATGATTAGCGGGCAACGCTTTATGTATATTTTTGACGAGTTCTGGAAACCTTTGCAAGACCCGTATTTTGAGGATTTGGCAAAGAATAAACAAAAAACTATCCGTAAACAAAATGGTATTTTTGTTTACGCTACACAAGAGCCTAGTGATGCCTTGGAAAGCAATATCGCCAAGACGCTTATTCAGCAGTGCGCAACTTACATTTTTCTAGCCAATCCTAAAGCAAATTACGAAGATTATACACAAGGATTCAAACTCACAGATGCTGAATTTGAGCTTATAAAAGGACTTGGAGAGTTTAGCCGTCAGTTCCTTATCAAACAAGGTGATCAATCGGCACTTGCAGAACTAAATCTCGGCAAATTCCATGTAACAATTGATGGAAAAACCATCGAGCGTGACTTTAGTGATGAACTTTTAGTGTTATCAGGTACGCCTGATAACGCAGAATTGGCCGAAAGCATTATCAATAAAGTAGGTGATGATCCAGCAGTGTGGTTACCAATTTTTTTACAACATGTAAAAGCTAATAGGAGGGAAACATGAAAAAGATGATTATCGCAATCGCAACAATAGCAATTGTAGGAATTCCAAACTCAGCAATGGCTTTTGCGGTTGTTTGGCCATTAGAGTGGAGCAAATGGCTTACAAATCCGAAGCCGAATCCGAATCCTAAAAAGCCTTCTGTACCAGAGCATTATTTAGAGATTATCAAATTAATAAAACAACACCTTGAAGTAAAACAAAAGCAGTTGGAGCAAGCACAAAAAACACATAACGCTATTATGAGTGACCAAAAATCCAAGACTACACCAACAGATTACACCAGTTTTTTTTTCAAGAAACCAGAATTGATCTACAAAGATGGTCATCCGGATATACCTACATTGCTTACAAAGATTTTACAAGAAGAAGAAATTACTAGCTCTCATCATAAGTCTCGCGATTTTATCAGTGAACGTATCCAATATGCAGCTGCCATTGATAAAGCTGTAAGTTTACAAGCTTTTCAAGAAACAGAAAATCGTTTTGAGCAAATCTCAAAACTTGTAGAACAAATAGATAAAACAGTTGATCTAAAAAGCATTGCCGAGTTACAAGCACGCATAAAAGGCATGTTAACTATGATCCAGAATGAAACGGCAAAATTTCAAATGGTCGGACATTCACGCAATGCAGAACAAACACTCATCAGTCAACAAAAACAAAAACGCAATATGAAAATTCTTAACAGTAAAAATAGCGAAATGCCTACTATAAGATCTATAAGATGATATTTTTTATAAACAACTTATCTCAGCGATCAGTTATTTTTACCTCTGCTTTAGGAGAAATCAACTACATAATATTGGGTATACTCTCAACATTCTAAAGAAACACACAAGGATTTAATCCACCCCAATCCCAATAAAATGCCGATCTTGATTATGTAAATGTAAATGTAACATACACCATATCTCAAGGTAATGGAAAACTAGAAATTCGCTAAAGAGGAATGCTATGAACTTCACAATGTTCACACAACTTTTCAATCACATTGATAATGCAACAAAAACATATGTCACAGAAATTTCCT
>NZ_LR736386.1:0-1019 GCF_902652675.1 Bartonella refiksaydamii | reverse complement strand
GTAACAATCCCCGTAACATCCGTTGTACGGAAGTAAAATTGAGGACGATAATTCGTGAAAAATGGAGTATGACGTCCACCTTCATCTTTCGTCAAAATATAAGCTTCTGCTTTAAAGCGCGTATGAGGCGTAACTGAACCAGGCTTCGCCAAAACTTGTCCACGCTCAATCCCTTCACGATCAACCCCGCGAAGCAATGCACCAATATTGTCACCAGCTTGCCCTTGATCTAAAAGCTTGCGGAACATTTCAACACCTGTAACCGTCGTCTTAGATGTCGGACGAATACCTATAATCTCAATTTCTTCACCAACTTTAATGACACCACGCTCAACACGACCAGTAACAACCGTACCACGTCCCGAAATCGAAAAAACATCTTCAATCGGCATCAAAAATGGCTGATCAACTGGACGCTCAGGTGTTGGTATATAATTATCAACTTCACTCATCAGAAGACGAACCGCATCTTCACCAATGCTTTTATCTTTATCTTCAAGAGCTGCCAGCGCTGAACCTTTAACAACTGGTATATCATCACCTGGAAAATCATATTTTGACAAAAGCTCACGTACTTCGAGCTCAACAAGCTCCAAAAGTTCAGCATCATCAACCTGATCAACCTTATTGAGAAAAACAACAATCGCTGGGACACCAACCTGACGTGCAAGCAAAATATGTTCACGCGTTTGAGGCATCGGACCATCAGCAGCAGAAACAACCAAAATCGCTCCATCCATCTGTGCCGCTCCCGTGATCATGTTTTTTACATAATCTGCGTGACCAGGGCAATCAACATGCGCATAGTGTCGTTTCTCTGTTTCATATTCAACATGCGCTGTAGAAATGGTAATTCCACGTGCACGCTCTTCTGGTGCCGCATCAATTTGGTCATACGCTTTAAATTCACCAAAATATTTCGTAATTGCTGCTGTTAACGAGGTCTTCCCATGATCAACGTGACCAATCGTTCCAATGTTAACATGCGGCTTCGTACGTTCAAATTTGCTCTTTGCCAT
>NZ_LR736298.1:0-50293 GCF_902652675.1 Bartonella refiksaydamii | reverse complement strand
ATAAAGCCATCGACAATCCAATTGGCCAAGTCCTCCCCTGCTTGTTCCATACCGGACTTACGCGCATTTAATGGTAAAAAAGCATACGCATAAAAACAACGAATTACTACCTGTTCCTAACTAATCACACCTCTTCACACTTAGGGCAAGACCTACTGTCAAACTACAATAAGGACACGAGCTGTTCTAGATAATCTGTACGACGATAGGCACGCTCTACTTTGCCACCTACCGTATATTTTAGAATTGTTTTAGCAATCTCATAAGGGGCATCGGTTGTTTCTGCTAACAATTGCGTAAACTAGAGAGAATCCCATGCAGGCATGCGTTTAATCCAGTCTGTTGCATATACCTTGCCATATTACTTTCACCAAGAGGACCACAATCGGTTACAGAAAAAAATCATTGCGAGAGAGCAGGCGTGCTTGTTTTAGAATTTCTAGCGCTTCTGTTGATAAGGGCACACAAAATTCTGTTGTAACGTCACGCCTTCCTTTTATATTTTCAGCAGAGATTATCCATATATCCCCATCAATTTGATCTTTATGAATATGACGCAAGGGATATGTACGAACAGCTGTAAGAATAAGTAGGCGCAAAGCCAATTGTGTTATAGCTGTTGTTTGGCAAAGCGTTTTATAAAAAGTTGGAACCTCTCTCCAATCCATTGCAAGTAAGTTTTGTGTTTTATGGAATTGTTTGCCTAAGAGAGCGCGTGCTTTTTCTGCCGTCTTAGCTTTTGTATGCCAGATGGGGATAAGAGCATTGCATATATCTGTTTGATTTATTTCTGAAACGGACAGACAGCCTAATTGGGGGAGAATATAAAATTGTAAAGGTGAAAACCAGAATCTATTTTACCATCTTTCTTGAGTTCGGCTTTCCGACTTTCAAAAATGTCTAGAACAATGTCTTTTAAATAATGGAGATTACGCATTGCTTCACGCTTTTGTTTATTGTGTTCTTTAATGGGAGCACGGCCCTTCAGTACAACAGAACGATATTGGGTTACATAGTTCACGGGCTCGTTTTAAAAAGACATCTCTCAAGGTACCCAAACCTATTTCACAGCAGCGCTCATGAATGGTATAATAGTAAATCCATTGAGTCCCCGTCTTTAACACTTATGAAGAAGCAAGCCGGCACCATCATTATATTTTCCAGCTCCCAATGTTGCAACAGCTCTTGCATTAAGACGATTCATAAGAGGCATTTTACTCCTTTCTTGACAATTTTTATCCACACGCCAATCCCACTTGTAACGTGGAGGCGAATGGCTTTGATTGATGCAACATTAAAGAGATTTGAAATGAGAGAATCCTAGGATATTCGGGTCTCTAATTCAATATATAAAACAGTGAATTATCATTATAAATAAATATGTTGGCATAATATATCATCGATATCTTATTCGCATATTCCTCTATCATCCCTGTTTTTACTTTTCATAATAAACTTAAAAGTGTTATAAAAAATAATATCACTTAAACAAAAAGGACTTCTAATGATAAAGATCAAAGTGGAAAACCCCGTTGTTGAAATTGATGGGGATGAAATGACCCGTATCATCTGGAAATATATCAAAGACAAATTAATTCATCCCTATCTCAATATTGATCTCAAATATTATGATCTTTCTGTCGAAAATCGAGATGTAACAAATGATCAGATAACTATCGATTCTGCCAATGCTATTAAAGAGTATGGAGTTGGTATAAAATGTGCAACCATCACGCCAGATGAAGCACGGGTTAAAGAATTTAATCTAAAAAAAATGTGGAAATCACCAAATGGTACAATTCGCAATATTTTGGGAGGAGTCATTTTTCGTGAACCTATTATCTGCAAAAATGTTCCACGCCTCGTTCCTAACTGGACAAAACCAATTATTATTGGACGTCATGCTTTTGGTGATCAATACAAAGCAACAGATTTCAAATTTCCTAGCAAAGGAAAATTAAGTATTAAATTTGTAGGTGATAACAATCAAATTATTGAACACGACGTTTTTGATGCCCCAAGTTCAGGCATCGCCATGGCTATGTATAACCTTGATGAATCAATTCGTGACTTTGCCAAAGCATCTTTTAATTACGGATTACAACGGAATCTCCCAGTTTATCTTTCAACAAAAAACACCATACTGAAAGTTTATGATGGCCGTTTTAAAGACATTTTTCAAGAAATATTTGACACAGAATTTAAAGCTGAATTTGAAAATCGTAAATTATATTACGAACATCGCTTAATTGATGATATGGTTGCTTCTGCGCTTAAGTGGTCAGGTGGCTACGTGTGGGCATGTAAAAATTATGATGGTGATGTTCAATCTGATATCATTGCTCAAGGCTTTGGTTCCCTTGGTCTTATGACTTCTGTTCTCATGACACCAGATGGTAAAATTGTTGAAGCAGAAGCTGCACATGGTACAGTAACACGCCATTACCGTCAGCATCAAAGAGGTGAAGAGACATCAACAAATTCTATTGCCTCCATTTTTGCATGGACACGTGGACTGGCGCATCGTGCAAAACTAGATAACAATGAGAAATTAAAAAACTTTGCTATAACATTAGAAAAAGTTTGTATTGAAACCGTTGAAGAAGGTTTTATGACCAAAGACCTTGCACTTTTGATTGGACCTCAACAAAAATGGCTTTCTACAACAGGATTCCTTGATAAAATTGATGAAAATCTTAAAAAAGCAATGAGCAACTAAGTTGTAACTTAATTTAAATTCCAAAGCTCTGCGAAAAGAGAGCTTTGAATCTTCTCTTGGCAAATTCAAATAACTGCCTTATAAATATAAAGAGGTCGACCATTTTACTAAATAGCAAAAACAGTGGAAAAACAAAGCTGGTCTGTGCTTTTATTGGATAAGAATGCTATCCGCTTTTTAACGTTTATAGGCGGCGTTGTGTTGCATGCCACCAACGTTTACATTGTTATTACTATTTTGCCTTCTCTTATGAGCGATATTGGCGGTGAGTTTTACTACTCTTGGGTGGCGACTGTTTTTATTACAGCATCACTTCTTGGTACTTCGCTTGCAACAAAAATATTAGGAAAAATAGGTCCTCGCAATGCTTATGTTATGTCTGGACTTATCTTTGCCATTGGGACCTTTATGTGCAGCATGGCTTCAGCTATGCCGTTATTTTTGATAGGACGCTTTGTTCAAGGATTTGGAAGCGGTTCCTTACTATCCCTATCCTATTCTATGGTACGTATTGTTTTCAACCCATCTATTTGGTCGCATGCATTGAGTATTATCTCTGGAATGTGGGGAATATCAACCCTATTAGGGCCAGCTATCGGTGGCATTTCTGTGTACTATGGCATATGGAGAGCATCCTTTTGGATCATTGGCGTATTAGCAATAATTTTCTCACTCATAGCCCTTAAAACTTTACCAAAAGAAAATGAAAACCTTATTCTAATACCCCGACTCCCCATTGCACAACTCTTCACAGTCATTTTATTGATTTTTATTATTTCTGCTGGAGGAGCTATGGATACTACAATTGAAAAAATCTGTGGGCTATTTATCGGATTGAGTCTTCTCTTTGTTTTAGCAAAGATCGAATCATCTACGTTTCATCCTATGTTACCACGCAACGCTTTTTCCTTCTCCTCTGAATTTTTTCCTGTTTATGCATTGATACTCATTATGACAATAGTAGTCTACAGTATAGAGCTTTATTTTCCACTTTTTCTTCAAGAGCTTCATGGACAAACCCCACTTATTGCCGGTTATATATCGTCACTTATGAGCTTGGGTTGGACTTGCGGTTCCTTATCCAGTGCTGGTGTATCCGAAAAAAAAGTTCGCAGCGTTATTGTATATTCTCCTATATTAAGCCTTTTCGGCATAAGCGGTCTTTTATGGCTTATTCCCACAAAAGATTCCACATCTGAACATATTTTTATCATTTGCTTAGCATTGTTTGCTATTGGAATTAGCGCTGGCATAGCATGGCCGCATTTATTAAAACGAATTTTGCAATGTGCAAACAATGAGGATGCTCTACGCGCCAGCGAATCTCTTACCTCAGTACAACTGTTCTCAGCCGCATTAAGCGCAACACTTGCAGGAACAATCACCAATTTGGCTGGGCTCCTTAATCCTGGAGGAATAGCAGGAATGATTTTAGCAGCCAAAACTCTTCTTGCGATGCTCATCGGTCTTTTATTTTGTCTTGGTATTCCATTTGCTCTACGTGTTTCCTATAGCATATTTAAAAACCCAACAGGACAATCAAATAACTAAACAAACGAAAAAATGTTAAGCACACTTTTCTACATACCATGAGAAGCAAAAAATCAATAATCCACAGAAAGTTAAAATACCTCCAAGAACAGCGGTATATTCATAACTATACCCCAACTTCAAAACCCATGCTCCAGATTCTGCCCCAAGAGCGTTGGCAATATTAAAAGCAGATTGCATTAATGCTCCTGCCAAAATCTGTCCATGGAGAGAAACATCCATGATTTTCGTCTGTATAGACGGCATAGCAGCAAAAGAAGTACCAACAAGAAAGCATCCTAATGCTGCCGTTAATGGAGTATGGGATAAAAAGAAAAAGAGAAAAAAAACAAATGCGCTCCAAAACATCGAAAAAAATATCATCGGTGAAATACCAACTTTAACTGCAAATTTCGGACCCAAAAGATTACCTACCACCATTCCCAATCCAACTAACGGCATAATAAATGGCACCCAATCAAGCGAAACACCAGAAATATGCATTAATGTTGACTTAATATAAGTAAAAATAGAAAATAAACCTGATGTTCCAACCGCAACCATTGTCAAGAGAAACCATACCTGCTTTTGCTTTAACGCGCCCAGTTCGCGTAGAGGGCTTGTTTTTGAAATATTCAAACCTGAAGGCAAAAACTTCCAAACAAGCAAACAACATAATAAAGCAATAGCGCCTACAAGAATAAAAGCAATCTGCCAACCAACAAGCTGACCAATCCAAGTTGCACTTGGAGCTCCCAAAACCGTCGCAATTGTTAAACCAAGCATAACATAGCCAACAGCTTGGGAACGTTCATTCATTTTCACCATTGAAGATGCAACCATCGTTGCAAGTCCGAAATAGATACCATGTGGTAGACCACTGATAAACCGCAACGCTACTAATATGCTAAAATCAGAAAAAAGAGCACTAGCAATATTTGCCAGCGCATAAAAAAACATTAATCCGATCAGAACAGTTTTGTGTGATAACTTAGCTGTTGTAACAGCTAAAAGAGGTGCTCCAATCACAACTCCCAATGCATAAGCAGAAATATATTTACCAGCTGTAGGAATATCAATAGATGAACTCCGTGCCATCTCTGGCTGTAAACCCATTGCAACAAACTCTGCAGTACCAATAGAAAAACTTCCCACTGCAAGAGCTAAAATTGCAAAACGTCGTGTACTAGAATTAATTCCTGATGTAAAAATATTTTTTTTATGAGAATTCTTCATTGTCATCATTTCTGTAGAGTGACACTTTAATCATAAACATCTGTGATATGACATAAATGAACTAGGAACCTTTTTACATCTATGCCTAAAAAATTCCAATGAAGCATTAAAACACCTTCCACAATGAAAAGAAAAACGCCTTTCGCTTTTTAATAGTAACATAATAAAATTAGTTTTTTACTGCATGGCAGTTGCAATATTCTGTAACTTAAATTGAACTATAAGTTGATAAAATGTCGTTACCAGAAAAAATAAGCTTAGCAGTTTAAAATATTAACCGTTTGCATTTTTTAGAATTTATTTTAGAACCACTCATATACACTCTTAAAAAATACTTTTTGTTAAAACTTCATTCTCAAATAAAAAAAATCACAAAGCACCCCTATAAAAATGCAATTTTCATACTTCTTTAAGAGTTCGCTAACCCCTCATTAACATTGTTTATCTAAACAGTCATAAGAAACAGAAGTAAACTGTTTATCTCCGGATCAGGTAGCGCGTACCGGAGTACAGTTTCTTTTTACTGTTAAAATATATACCGTTAAATTGTGTATTCATCTTTTAAGTTAGTACAATGTTTTTGCTTTTTAAAAATATTTCTCACTTCTATTTTTAGTAGAAACTCCTGACCAAAAATTAAATTAAGCAATGGTCAATATCTTACCGTCCTTGCATCCATAAAGCACGCGTTTTAGCACAAAAATCAGCATAACATCCTTCTTCAATAGCATCACGAATTTCCTGCATAAGCTGCTGATAATAAAAGAGATTATTCCAAGTCAACAACATACCACCAAGAGATTCACCAGATTTGATCAAATGATGCAAATAAGCGCAACTATAATCATACGTGGCAGGACAAAGCGATTGTGGATCAAGAGGATATGGATCCTCTGCATAACGTGCATTACGCAAATTAATTCTACCAAAGCGCGTAAAAGCTAAACCATGACGTCCTGCACGAGTCGGCATAACACAATCAAACATATCAATACCACGAGCAACACTTTGTAAAATATCATCAGGTGTTCCTACTCCCATAAGATAACGTGGCTTATCCTCTGGCAAAATCGGGCACGTGGCATCTAACACAGCAGTCATAACACTCTGCGGTTCACCAACCGCAAGCCCTCCAATAGCATAACCTTTCAAATCCATCTCTTTTAATGCTTGGGTAGAACGCTCACGCAGTTTCATATTATCACCGCCTTGAACAATACCAAACAGTGCTTTATCTGGCTGATCACCAAAAGCTGTTTTACAACGCTGTGCCCACCGCAAAGAAAGTTCCATAGCAGCTTCTATTTCTTTTTCACTTGCAGGTAATGCAATACATTGATCCAGCTGCATCTGGATATCCGCGTTAAGAAGCCCTTGAATTTCGATGGAACGCTCTGGACTCATTTCATAGTACGCTCCGTTAATATAAGAGCGAAAAGTCACACCTTGTTCTGTAATTTTACGAATTCCTGCCAGTGACATAACCTGAAATCCACCAGAATCGGTTAAAATAGGCCCAAACCAGCGTGAAAATTCATGTAGTCCTCCTAAACGCGCAACGCGTTCAGCTCCCGGACGCAACATTAAATGATAGGTATTGCCCAAAATGATGTCTGCACCAAGAGCACGTATCTGATCCATATACATAGCTTTAACGGTTCCTGCCGTCCCAACAGGCATAAATGCAGGTGTACGAATACCCCCACGACCCGTTATAATTTCGCCACGACGCGCATAACCATCTTGAGCAATTTTTCTATAATGAAACGTCTTTATCATCACTCTCGTCTTTTCGATTCCATAAACTCATATTGCTATAGAAAGAAAAGCTATACCTTTCTTGCTAGATTCGTCATAAACTTTACGGATTGATTTTCGATTCGCTAAATATTGTAACTAGCATAAAAAAATTAAATGAGATAAATAAAGTTTTTCTATTATGAGATACCATAGCCAAAATGATAATCTCTTTTCATAAAAATACTAAGTATATCTGAGAACACAATATCTTAAGATGCCTACATTTGTTAACCAAAGCTTTAAATAACTACAAAATTGTTTTTTCAACACAAACAGTCTTATTTCCACACACTTTCACTACCAATCACATCTAGCAAATTTGACATTCATAAAAGAAAACCTTAAATACACTAATAACCTCGGATATATATCACTTTCACAGATAAAAAATAATAGGGAGTGCAAATGTTTTCTAAAGCTTTCTAGTAACTTTCCAATAAAATATAAACCAGTAGCGAATATCTTTACCACCTTTTTACACGTGAAAAAAGCTACTTATTCTTATCCTCAATATCTAAAATATACTTTGATAACAGCATGACAGAAAAAATACATCACCATTAATATCAATAAAAATGAAATACTATTATAACTCACGATAACCTTATAGAATCCTTATTAATATCTTCCCTATATCAGAAGTCTTCTCATATCTTCTTTTGAGAGACGCAAAGCAGAATAATTTTTTCATCAAGATAAACAAGTCTTTATGCAAACTGTTACACTAAGCAATTGAAATTACTAAATTCTACTTGTATAAAAATAAGGTTACAAAGCTTAATATTGAGAATGAGCGCATAACTGTAGAATCGTTTTACAGATCCAATCCGCATTAATCATCCCTCATTGGATCAAAATAACAATCAGAGGAGAATCCCTTCACTTGGCGATCTTACAATTGAACTCAATATAACCATACTATTTTATATCAGCAGCAACTGCAGCTTTAATAATTGCATCGGGCTCTACAACGGGCTCACCACGCTTAATTTTATCGATATTTTCCATACCTTCAATAACCTGCCCCCATATGGAATACTGACGATCAAGCCAAGGAGAATCGGCAAAGCAAATAAAAAACTGTGAATTAGCAGAATTTGGATTCTGACTGCGTGCCATAGAAACTGTACCACGCTTATGAGAAAGATTTGAAAACTCTGCTGTTAAATTAGGCTTCTCTGAACCACCCATACCGGCACGTGATAAATCGAATTTTTCATCGTCCTTCTTTCCAAATTGCACATCACCCGTTTGCGCCATAAAACCATCAATAACACGATGAAAAATAACATTATCATAAGCACCTTCGCGCACGAGCTCTTTAATACGTGCAACATGGCTAGGTGCTAAATCAGCAAAAAATTCAATAACAACTCTGCCCTTCGTTGTTTCAAGGATTAGGGTATTTTCTAAATCTGTAATCTCGGCCATACGGCTAAACTCCTCTGACTCATCTATCAACTTGCAAAGTGGCAGCATTAATAACATCAGGATTTGTTACAGCCCCATTATTACTTGTGCTGCCTTTTTTAATTTTATCAACAACTTCCATTCCCTTTATAACCTCTCCAACAACCGTATACTGACCATTTAAAAAAGCAGCATCACTAAAACAAATGAAAAATTGAGAATTAGCGGAATTTGGATCTTGTGCACGTGCCATCCCAACTGTACCGCGCTTAAATGGCTGCTTTGAAAACTCTGCTGATATATTAGGATAATTTGATCCACCCGTACCAACGCGTTTAGGATCAAAATTCTCACTGCCCTTTTTTCCAAATTTTACATCACCAGTTTGTGCCATAAAGTCTGGAATAACACGATGAAATACAACATTGTTGTAAGCACCTTCCTTCGTTAATCTTTTAATCTGTGCAACATGTTTTGGTGCCAGATCAGGGCGAAGACGAATAACCACATCACCATTTTCGAGAGATAAAACAAGAATATTAGAATCACAAGCTACAGCACTCAATGAGAAAAAGCAAAAAATAGATGTCAATACAATAAGAATTCTAAGGTACACGATCATTCTCTCCTGAAGATTGAAATTTTAAACGCAAAGCTCTAGCAATATTTTCAGGCACAAAGGGTGCCACATCACCTCCCATAGAAGCAATCTGGCGTACCAATGTAGAAGTTATTGCGCGTCCAGAAACACTCGCTGGCAAAAAAACAGTTTGCAATTCAGGAGCCATGATACCATTCATCCCTGCCATTTGCATCTCATAATCAAGGTCAGTGCCATCACGTAACCCACGAATAAGAAATGACGCACCAATTTCACGAGCTTTATCAATTAAAAGAGTATTAAACGAAATAACCTGTAACCGGTCTGGACCGACACTTAATAAGTCTTTCCCTACCTGAGTAATTAACTCAACACGCTCTTCAAAACTAAAAAGTGGCGTTTTTTTAGCCTGTATACCTATAGCCACAACAATTCTATCAGCCAAAACGAGACTGCCCCGCAAAACATCAAGATGACCATTTGTAAGAGGATCGAAGGAACCCGCATAAAGAGCAATTTTCATCATTTCACGTCGCCCTTTAGAACTATTTCTCTTCGTTTACATCAATAGTACCAGAATGTTCTCCAGCTTCATCAATTAATTGGCTATCATCATCTTCAGACTCAGAAATACGCTCAACCGATACAACTCTTTCACCTTCGGCTGTATTGAAAATTGTCACCCCCTTAGTCGAACGACCAGCTATACGAATGCCATCAACAGGCACGCGAATAAGCTGTCCCCCATCTGACACTAACATAATTTGATCTTGTGCCTTTACTGGGAAAGCCGCCACTAATTTGCCAATTTCAGCTGTCTTAGTTGGATCTGTTGCACGAATCCCTTTTCCACCACGACCAGAAATCCGGAACTCATACGAAGAAGACCGCTTTCCATAACCAAACTCACTCACTGTTAAAAGCATCTGTTCACGCGTATTTAGTTCTGCATAGCGCTCATCTGTCAATTCTGTTTCAGCTCCTGCGTCTTCTTCATCAAGAGATGCAATATCTTCAGCATCACCAC
This sequence comes from Bartonella refiksaydamii, assembly GCF_902652675.1. NCBI lineage: Bacteria > Pseudomonadati > Pseudomonadota > Alphaproteobacteria > Hyphomicrobiales > Bartonellaceae > Bartonella > Bartonella refiksaydamii. The sequence continues at coordinate 39,970 of NZ_LR736298.1, read as the reverse complement.
CAACCGCACGCCGTTCACTCATCACACGTTTGACGTAAGCAGAACGCTCAACCGACGTGGCTTCAACATGCTCTAAGAGTGTCATTGAAATGACTTTATCACCCTCAGCTAAATTGATACCACGTACCCCCACCGAATTACGCCCTACAAAAACACGAACATCAACCACTGGAAAACGAATACATTGCCCATTCGCCGTTGTGAGAACGACATCATCATGTTCTGTACAAGTTTCAACAGAAAGAATTTCATCTCCTTCTTCATCAAGTTTCATTGCAATTTTACCATTACGATTAACCTGAACAAAATCTGATAATTTATTACGACGTACAGTTCCACGCGTTGTTGCAAACATAACATCCAATGCACTCCAACGCGCTTCATCTTCTGGTAAAGGCATAATAGTTGTTATGCGCTCACCTTGCTGTAAGGGAAGCAAATTAATCAAAGCTCGCCCACGTGACTGCGGCGTACCAAGAGGCAAACGCCAAACCTTTTCCTTGTAAACAATTCCACGCGACGAAAAGAAAAGAACTGGCGTATGCGTATTCACCACAAACAATCGCGTTACAAAATCTTCATCCCTCGTAGACATACCAGAACGCCCTTTACCACCACGACGCTGTGCACGGTATGTATTGAGAGGAACACGCTTAATATAGCCACTATGACTAACCGTTACCACCATATCTTCTGGTGCGATCAGATCTTCGCTATCCATCTCAGCGCTACCAAAACCAAATACAGTGCGTCTGGGCGTTGCAAACTCTTCACGAAGAACTTTTAGTTCATCTTTAACAATACCCATGATCCGTGAACGTGAAGCCAAAATATGAAGATAATCGGCAATATCCACTCCAATTTTATTCAATTCATCAGCAATTTCATCTCGCCCAAGTGCCGTTAACCTTTGCAAGCGCAATTCCAAAATAGCACGCGCCTGTTCTTCAGATAAATTATAAGTACTATCCTCATGAATAATATGACGAGGATCATCAATAAGTTTAATCAAGGACGCCACATCAGCAGCGGGCCAGCGCCGTTCCATTAATTGTGCACGCGCTGTCTGAGGATCAGAAGCTTTACGAATGAGCACTATAATTTCATCAATATTAGCAACTGCAAGTGCAAGACCAACCAAAACATGTGCACGCTCACGTGCTTTACGTAAAAGATATTTTGTTCGCCGACTTACAACCTCTTCTCGGAAAGAAACAAACGCACGAAGCATATCAAGCAACGTCATCTGCTCAGGTTTTCCCCCATTCAATGCAACCATATTACAACCAAAGGAAGTTTGCAGTGGCGTATAACGATACAATTGGTTCAAAATAACTTCCGCAACAACATCTTTCTTCAGCTCAATAACGACGCGATATCCATCACGATCAGATTCATCACGCAAATCAGAGATTCCTTCGATACGTTTATCGCGCACCAATTCAGCCATTTTCTCAATCATCGTTGCTTTATTAACTTGATAAGGTATTTCATTCACAATAATTGCCTGTCGACCATTGCGAATTTCTTCAATATCAACCTTAGCCCGCATAATAATTGAACCACGCCCTGTTTCATAAGCCGAACGGACGCCAGAATGACCAAGAATAATACCACCAGTGGGAAAATCAGGACCAGGAATGATTTCAATTATCTTATCAAGTGTTATATCGGGATTATCAATCAAGGCGATACAACCATCAACGACTTCACCAAGATTATGGGGAGGAATATTGGTTGCCATTCCTACAGCAATACCACCTGACCCATTGACCAAAAGATTAGGAAAACGTGCTGGTAAGACAACCGGTTCACGCTCACGCCCATCATAATTATCCTGAAAATCAACAGTCTCTTTATCAATATCAGCTAAAAGTTCTTGCGAAACTTTTTCTAAACGACATTCTGTATAACGCATTGCCGCAGGTGGATCACCGTCAACAGAACCAAAGTTTCCTTGACCATCAATCAGCGGATTTCTTAAAGAAAAGTCCTGTGCCATACGCACCAAAGCATCATAAATTGAGGCATCACCATGGGGATGAAACTTCCCCATAACTTCACCAACAACACCGGCAGATTTACGATAAGACTTATTAAAAGAAAGCCCCATTTCATTCATGGCATGAAGAATACGCCGATGAACAGGTTTAAGACCATCACGGACATCCGGAAGTGCACGTGAAACAATTACGCTCATCGCATAATCGAGATAAGAGCGTTGCATTTCATCAACAATGCTGATTGGCTCAATACCAGTCAGTATATCACGTTCTGGATGTGGAGTAAGATCGGTCACTGCTTTAAGACTTTCAATAAAGAATCACTTCGTTTTGTTTATATCGAAAAACGCACCAAAATGCCAATTCCTCTGCCATGACAGAAAAAATTTAACAATAATTCTCAACATGTTGTTTATTTTATTAAAAAGCACAAATAAAATAAATAGAACTTAACTTTGCTAAACTTAAAAAAACTGAAAAGAACAATTCAAAAAAACAACGCTAATACCACACTTTAAAGTTTCTCAAAAAGGTACGTCATCATCTAATTTATGTGAAAAACTTTCTCCCAACTGGCTATTGTTTTGATCAAAAACATTTCCCTTATTTGAGCCGCTATCACCAAAACCACCACTCGCCTGATTTGCTCCTTGCATTTGCTCCCCACCAGCAGCTCCACGCCCATCCAGCATTTGTAATTCACCACGATATTTTTGCAAGACAACCTCTGTTGTATAACGGTCATTCCCATTTTGATCTTGCCATTTTCGTGTCTGTAACTGACCTTCAATGTAGATTTTGCTGCCTTTTTTTAAATATTGCTCTACAACTTTAACAAGATTTTCATTAAAAATAACGATACTATGCCACTCAGTGCGTTCTTTTCGCTCATTTGTATTACGATCTCGCCAACTTTCTGAAGTAGCAATACGTAAATTTGCTACTTGATCACCAGAGTTCAAACGGCGAATTTCAGGATCTGCACCAAGATTACCAATCAAAATAACTTTATTAAGGCTACCAGCCATCGCATAAACTCCAAAATTTTAATTCGCAAAACGACCATCGCCGTATAGCAGCTACCATCTTGACCTTATCATTTTCACATTTACCAATTGACCTTTCCTATGGACTTTTCTACCCCTTTCAGAAGACCCTACCGTGTAATTATAACAAAAAATGATAACAACGCATAGTCTATTACATCATCAGCAAATAAAAAGCTGCTCCTTACATTTTTCTTTCCACAGAACTTGCATTATTTTCCCTCGTAAAAACAATTAAACACGTTATAATTCTAAAAAACAGCTTTATTCTATTTTGGATGCTTAATTTTTGTCACATATGCCAAGGGTGAAATATGACTCATCAAAAATACATCTCTATCCGCGGTGCACGTGAGCATAACCTTAAAAATATTGATCTCGATCTCCCTCGTGACAAACTAATCGTAATCACGGGACTTTCTGGATCAGGTAAATCATCCTTAGCTTTTGATACAATTTACGCAGAAGGCCAACGCCGCTACGTTGAAAGCCTTTCTGCCTACGCACGCCAATTTCTAGAAGTGATGCAAAAACCAGATGTGGATCGAATAGACGGTCTTTCTCCAGCCATCTCCATTGAACAAAAAACGACTAGCCACAACCCCCGTTCAACAGTGGGAACCATCACTGAAATTCACGATTACATGCGCCTTCTCTTTGCACGTATTGGTATTCCTCATTCCCCTGCTACAGGACTTCCTATTGAAAGCCAAACCGTAAGCCAAATGGTTGATCAAATTATGACCTTACAAGAAGGTACACGGATCTTCATTATGGCACCTCTCGTCCGAGGACGAAAGGGAGAATATAAAAAAGAGCTAACAGAACTTTTAAAAAAAGGATTCCAGCGCGCTAAAGTTAATGGAAAATTCTATGAAATCCCCGATATTCCTCCCCTTGATAAAAAGTATAAACATGACATAGATGTAGTGGTAGACCGCATTGTTGTAGGTAATGATATTTCCTCTCGCTTAGCGGACAGTATAGAAACCTGTTTACAGCTAGCCAATGGTCTTGCAATTGCTGAAATGGCGGATCAGCCTTTGGGAGCAAAAGAAACCACGAAAGAATCTGCTCATAAATCAAAAAATGAAACCCACAAACGGCTTATTTTTTCAGAAAGGTTTTCCTGTCCCATCTCTGGATTTTCTGTCCCTGAGATTGAACCACGCCTCTTTTCATTTAATAGCCCTTTTGGTGCTTGCCCTCTTTGCGACGGGCTTGGCATTAAAAAGGCAGTAGACCCCAAAAGAATCGTACCAAATGAAGATCTTACCTTAAAGGAAGGAGCAATTGCCCCTTGGTCTGAACCATCTTCACCCTACTATAGCCAAACTTTAGAAGCATTAGGCAAAGTTTACGGATTTAAACTCACAGATAAATGGTGCACGCTCTCAGATGAAGCACAACGCGCTATTCTCTATGGTGCAAAGAAACAAGAAATCTCCTTTATTTATGAAAATGATCAAAAATTGCATAAAACAACTCGACGCTTTGAAGGAATTATCCCGAATATGGAGCGGCGATGGAAAGAAACCGATTCTACTTTGTCCCGTGAAGAAATCGAACGTTATATGTCTTCTTCTCCCTGCCCAGCTTGTCATGGTTATCGTTTAAAACCAGAGGCGCTAGCCGTCAAAATCCATGGGATGCATATTGGGCAAATATCAGAACTTTCTATCCTAAAAGCAAATGATTGGTTCGCCAATCTTCCTCAATATCTAACGGAAAAACAACACAGTATTGCGACACGCATTTTAAAAGAAATTCATGAACGATTAACTTTTTTAAATCATGTAGGACTTGAATATCTTACCTTATCTCGGAGTTCAGGTACTCTTTCAGGTGGAGAAAGTCAACGTATCCGATTAGCATCCCAAATTGGTTCTGGTCTTACAGGTGTCCTTTATATTTTAGATGAACCATCCATTGGTTTACACCAACGCGATAATGAACGCCTCTTGAAAATGCTGCGCCATCTACGTGATCTTAGCAACACGGTTATTGTTGTTGAACATGATGAAGATGCCATTCTTACTGCAGACCATGTGGTTGATATGGGCCCTGCTGCTGGTGTTCATGGTGGAGAAATAATAGCGCAAGGCACACCGCAAGAAATTATAGAAAATCCATCCTCTCTTACAGGACAATACCTTTCAGGAAAAATAGCTGTTAAAGTACCTGCTCAACGACGAAAAATATTGAAATCAAAAACACTTAAAGTCATCGGAGCGCGTGGAAATAACCTCAAAAATATCAGTGCGAATATCCCTCTTGGAACCTTTACGTGCATAACTGGCGTTTCTGGAGGAGGAAAATCAACATTTCTTATTGAAACTCTTTTCAAAGCTGCTTCATGCCATATCATGGGAAGCCATCACAGCCCCGCAATCTATGATAAAATTGAAGGATTAGAATTTCTCGATAAAGTCATTGATATAAACCAATCACCTATTGGACGCACCCCACGCTCTAATCCAGCAACCTATACTGGCGCATTTACCCCGATTCGTGAGTGGTTTGCCGAACTTCCAGAGTCAAAAGCCCGTGGTTATCAAGCAGGACGTTTTTCATTTAATGTTAAAGGAGGACGCTGCGAAGCATGTCAAGGTGACGGAGTTATCAAAATTGAAATGCACTTTTTACCTGATGTTTATGTTACTTGCGATGTTTGCCAAGGAAAACGCTATAATCGAGAAACGTTGGAAGTAAAATTTAAAGGGCAATCCATAGCCGATATTTTGGATATGACAATTGAAAAAGCTGAAGAATTTTTTCAAGCTATTCCTACCATTCACAACAAAATGAAGACCCTTATCAAAGTTGGTCTCGGCTATATCAAAATAGGACAACAAGCCACAACACTTTCTGGTGGTGAAGCTCAACGTGTAAAACTTGCTAAAGAACTTTCACGTAAAACAACAGGTCGTACACTCTACATTTTGGACGAACCAACAACAGGTCTGCATTTCCATGATATTTCTAAACTACTTGAAGTGCTACATGAACTTGTCGAACAAGGTAATACAGTCGTCGTCATTGAACATAATCTTGATGTTATAAAGACAGCCGACTGGATTATTGATTTAGGACCAGAAGGTGGAGATCGTGGTGGTGAAATTGTTGCTGTTGGCCGTCCTGAAGATATTGTGAATGTTCCCACTTCCTATACGGGAAAATTTTTGAAAAAAATTTTGCTACGCCAACATTTATATAATTTCAAGTCTTAAGCGATTCTTCTTATAAGATCAGTGTGCTACAATAAAAAAGAAAGCAAAATGTCCTTTAGTTATGTCATTGTTATTCTTTACCAACCTTGTAGATTTTTTTATCAAAATATAACAGCGTCTCCCTTTATGCTACAAGAAAGACTTTCTTCCCCAAATATCTAGCAACATAATTTTTGATTTTTTGTGTACAAAGTATCTGTTGAACATCTTACCGTTGCCAATATAATGTGATGCAGTCTAAAAAGACAAATTAACGTTGGAGATAATTTCGGCATGAAAAAAATTGAAGCCATTATAAAACCTTTCAAACTTGATGAAGTAAAAGAAGCGCTTCAAAAAATTGGCTTAGATGGCATAACAGTAACAGAAGCAAAAGGTTTTGGTCGTCAAAAAGAACATACAGAGCTTTATCGCGGTGCTCAATATGTTGTTGATTTTCTACCTAAAGTAAAGATTGAAATTGTTGTTGCGGATGAAAAGTTGGAACAAGCCGTTAACACAATACGTGAAGCAGCTCAAACAAAACATATTGGGGATGGAAAAATATTTGTTTTTTCCATTGATGATGCCATTCGTATCGGCACTAACGAATCTGGAATCGATGCTCTTTAATAAATAACAACAAAATTTTTCACCTTTTTTATCTACATCAATCCCACATAAGGAAATTGAATATGACAACTGCATCAGATATTATCAAACAGATTGCAGACAACGAAATCCGTTTTGTTGATTTACGTTTTACCGATCCACGAGGAAAGTTGCATCACGTAACAATGGATATCACAGAAATTAGCGAAGATACATTTAGCGATGGTGTTATGTTTGATGGTTCTTCAATTGCCGGATGGAAAACGATTCATGAATCTGACATGGTTTTGATGCCAGATTCAGAAACAGCTCATATCGATCCTTTCTTTGCTCAATCTACTTTAGTCATATTTTGTGACGTGCTCGATCCTGTTTCTGGGGAGTTTTATCGTAGAGATCCTCGTTCTATTGCCAAGAGAGCTGAAGTTTATATAAAATCTTTAGGAATAGGAGATACAATCAATGTAGGTCCAGAAGCAGAATTTTTTATCTTTGATGATGTGCGCTATAAAACTGATCCTTACAATACAGGATTTAAGCTTGATTCAAGTGAACTTCCATCTAATAACGATACGGAATATGAGATAGGCAATCTGGGGCATCGCCCACGCATGAAGGGAGGGTACCTTCCTGTTCCCCCCATCGATTCCTGCCAAGATATGCGCTCTGAAATGCTCACCGCACTCAAAGATATGGGGGTCCAAGTTGAAAAACATCATCACGAAGTAGCAGCAAGCCAGCATGAATTAGGTATGCGCTTTGATACTCTTGTTCGTGAAGCTGATAAGATGCAAATTTTTAAATATGTCGTGCATCAAATAGCAAACAGCTACGGGAAAACAGCAACTTTCATGCCAAAACCGGTTTTTGGTGACAACGGCTCAGGTATGCATGTTCATATATCCATTTGGAAAGATGGAAAAACAATATTTGCGGGAAATGAATATGCAGGACTATCGGAGACTTGCTTGTTCTTTATCGGCGGTATCATTAAGCACGCAAAAGCAATCAACGCCTTTACCAATCCCTCTACCAATTCCTATAAGCGTTTGGTTCCTGGTTATGAAGCTCCTGTCTTTCTTGCTTACTCCGCACGCAACCGTTCTGCATCTTGCCGTATTCCTATGAGTGCTTCACCAAATTCAAAACGTGTAGAAGTTCGTTTTCCAGACCCAACAGCAAATCCGTATTTGGCGTTTTCAGCACTCTTAATGGCTGGTCTTGATGGCATCAAAAATAAAATCCATCCTGGACACGCTATGGATAAAGATCTTTACGACCTCCCCTTAAAAGAGTGCAAAGAAATCCCTACAGTCTCAAGTAGTCTACGCGAAGCACTTGAAGAACTTGATAAAGATCGCGGTTTTCTTAAAGCCGGTGACGTTTTTGATGATGATCAAATTAATTCCTTTATTCAAGTAAAAATGCAAGAAGTTTTGCGTTACGAAACAACTCCTCATCCTGTTGAATTTGATATGTACTATTCTGTTTAAAGAATAAAAAGTCATTCCTTTTGATTCAAAACGGAGGTTAAAACCTCCATTTTTGTGGATATTCCTATTTTTAAAGGGCACCGATAGTTTTCTCCCAATGTGCTTTTCATTTATAAGTTTAGTTGAATCCACTCAAATCGATTATCAAGGTTTCCAATGCTGAGAATTCGTTACCTCTTTCCCATTCTTTTATGCATTGCTTTTATTATATCAGCAGTTCAAGCCTATACCATTACCAATCAAGAACTTACAACCCTTGAAAAAGCAACATCTGCTTACAGCGAAGCAATTCAAAATGCCGATACAGATACCATCTTAAATGCTATTCCTCCCCAAATCATCGCTAGTCTAGCTGCCAAAAAAAATATCAGTAAATCGCAGTTCCAACAAATCATGAAAAAGCAAATAGAGCAGTTGGCAGAAAATTATAAAATTGAAAGTATCCATATAGATCCAAAACAAAAACGTGAAGGCAAACTTGATAATGATATTCCCTATTTCGTTATACCTGTAGAGTTTGTAACTGTAACAAATGCTGGAAAGCGTTGCATTCAGACTGAAATTATTGCCCTTCTTTACAACAAGCAATGGTATTTTATCCGCGGTAATGATGAAGCTATCTTAAATATAAGCAATGAAGCATTTCCTGGACTTGAAAAGATTAAAATCAATCCGCAAAAAATTATGAAAATACTATGATTTGGAAAAGAGCGCGAGCATAAACAACAGAAGAAAAACTGAATTTACAAACAAGTTGTAACAATTGTAGCAGCAGCATTAAACTCAGCTTTCTTATGAGCACGACGCGTCACTGCTTCCTCATCAACACCCCACTGTTCCATCAACCAATCTTCATCTAAATGAGCAGTATCCCAAGCATGATCAGCATCAAAATTCCCCGCAGTAACAGCCAGAGCAATAAGAGCTGATCCTGTTAAGGTTGTCATTGTATGAAGCGCAGCAAGCGTATAAGGAGACTCAACTTGACGTAAATAATTACTCACTGCTTGGATAGATTCCCGAGATTGTTCAACATGCATAAGCCCTTCTGTCACCTGAAATCGTGCACCAAATTTTTCTTCTGCCCAATCCAATAAAGGATCCCACTGTTCACGTTGTCGCTCCACCAGCTCTTTTGGTGTTTGTGCGCGATAAAACATCATATCGCATGCAACAAAACGTAATAGATCTTCAAAAACAACCTGCATATCATCAGCTATACCATCAATAACAGTGTTAACCAAACGCGTAACCGGCATTTTTGCTGGATCAATAACTTGCTTTTGGCTTTCAAACTCTTGTACCACTAATGTAGCAAATGCTGCTGTAGGTACAAGAAAATGGCGTCTTGCTGGTGTTTTAACTGGACATCCATCCAACAATATAGAAAAACCTTCTTCTTTACACAAAGTTTTCACTTCTTTATAAAATCGTTTTGGTAGCGACTGACATGAAAAATTTTGAGTCTTTTGAACAGGGTTATTTTTATTCAATTGCATATCAAACTGATTCAAAATTTCACGCATATTATTTACCTCTGATATTTTCAAAAAAAACTGGTTTTTCTAAATTTTATACCTCTCAATGAGGTTTAACTTGGCCTCCTTCCCTGGCCTAAAAAAGAAAAATCTTACCAGCATCAATCTGATTTAAGACTATATTTCATGTCTATTTTACAAACAAGACAATGGTGAACGCCTTGTTTATATTCAGCAACAACTGTCAGAACAATTTTTTTAAAGTATTGTACTTAATCTAAAAACTAGATGTGTTGAATTAAAAAAAATTCCATTCCACCATTACTGCCCACAGTGTTTGCGAAATTTTAGAAAACCGCATTGGAGCTCTGTCTGTATCGATGAGACTTATATCAAAGTTAAAGGCAAGGGAAAATATCTCTATTGAGCTATTGATAAACGTGGCCTTTCCATATGATGCTTAAGGTATCATCAAGCCATTTATGGTAATCGCGAGCTTCTTCGTTTGAGGCATGAACAGAGAAAATAAAACCAGGATATCCACCGAATGCTGGTGGAGGTGGTGAAATATGATCAATTTCAAAGAAAATGATAGTTCTAGCAGTTAGTGGATGCTGTACAACCTTATCTAAACCTGAAAATCCAGAAAACCGTCCATGACCACGAAGAGGAATAATGTAATTTGCTGCCACTTTTTCAGCTGGGAGTACATCCGGAAGCTCTAAGTTTTGTTCAGCTAAAGCAGCATTCATGCACAGTTTTCCAAATGAAATCCCTGTACCTTGCTCCACAATAAAATGGGAAACACCTGACCCACCTATACGAGCACCGATCTCAATTACATAAGGTAAATTATTGGCATCTAAGCGTAGCTCTACATGGGCAGCTCCCATGTTTATACCAAGAGCTTTAACCCCAGAGCACGCAGCCTTACATAAAGCAATAATTAAAGGATCGTCTATATCACGGCGTTGACGATAAATTGTTTCTTCGAACCATGGTCCTTCAGGTTTTCCCTTGTCTCCAACGGCCAAAACGTGCACACCTGCTGTATCGACAAAGCATTCCACAACAAACTCTTTTCCTGGTAAATACTGTTCTACTACTAAACCTACAGATTTATTTTCATAGTTGAAACGTGCCATATCTTTATGCTGAACATTCCATACCACTTTGATGAGATCAGGAAATTCTTCAGAGTTTTTAGCTAACATTACGCCTATACTACCAGCTCCAAAAACGGGTTTAATGACTAGCGGCCAACCCAAAGCATGTACTTGTGATAGATCTTCTGGATTATCTATATAAAAAAATCTTGGTGTTCTAAGCCCTGCTTTAACAAAAGCTTGACGCATTAGATATTTGTTCCGAGTTAATGCCGCTACTTCTGGCTCAATACTGGGAGTATTGATTTTTTTTGCAGCTAAAGCTGTCCATATAATGGCTTCTTCGCAAAGAGTCATAACCCCACCAATATTGCGTTCTTTCACTCCGGCTGCAAAAACGTCTAGAGCTAAGTCTGGATGATCAAAAACAGGAAGCTGCCAAGTTGAAGTTACTGCCGCAGGTAGCTGAATAGGTGCATTTTCAGCGATATCATAAATCATTACTAATTCGATGTTAGCTGCTTTCGCAGCTTCAAATATAAAGGGTAGTTTTGCATTACGCTGACAAACTAACGCCAATTTTTTCATTTTATTTTTTCCTTATAATTTAGAATTTTTGGAACGGTGTTTCAGTTGCCATCCAGATACTTTTGATGCATCTATAAATAAGAGTATCATCCCTATAACAACTACAATCATAGCAATTATTTTGATAGCACTTAGAGAAGTTCTAGAACCAATTATCCATTCACATGCCACTACTGCAAAAGGAGCTAATACGCCGATAGTATTGGCGTATAATACGCCTCCTTCGGCTAAAACTTTTTGGTACAATACGTAACCTGGTGCAGATAAAAATGCTCCTAAAATCAATATCTTAAATATATCTTCTAACTTAAGATGTAATAGTGGAGCAGAATCAAAAATGAATAATGGCATAAATGATGCTGCAGAAATTGTAGTAATCCAAGCCAGTGCGGATAGCAAAGGTAAATTTTTAAGATAACGTTTAGACAACAAGCCATAAATAGAGTAAGAAAGTGCTGCTATTAAAGCAAGACCTATCCCTATCAAGCTATAATATCCATCCTCTACACTGTTTATATTGAATGCTACAGCTGCTACACTAACAATCATCACCCCGCCAAGCTTCAGCCATGAGAACTCAAGGCCGTGAGTCAGTGCACCCAATATATAGGTAATACCTGGAATAGTGGCGAGCACCATAGTTAAATCACTAGCTTTGAGCGATTTTAAAGCGCCAAAGCTTGCATACAAAATACAGCGAGAATCCTAATACTGATAGAATTAAAAAAGAAGGCACCATTGCAAGCAACGGTAATGATCTTAAAACGGCTTTCTCACGAAATACTACGATCAACCATAAAGCTGCAGCAGTAGCACATAACCTAAGTCCAACTGCATGCATTACCGGTATACTGTTAACCAAATTCTTAGATAATAACCAACTTATGGAAAACAACGCTAGAATAGTAAAAGTAAAGAATAATAACCGTCCTTTTAAAAAACTCAATGATTTAATCCTCCAATCACTCGCCGTGCATAATATGATGTTGAAAAATCAAATCGTGACTTTGGAGTTTTCGGCTTCCCAAGGTTATTTTGGATATAATCTTTAGCACCTGCTAAATAAGCGTCATCATCCAATGCTTCAAGTGCTTCTATATCTACGATTATCAATGGTATTACTTCTTTAAGACGCTCCAAATCAAATTGAAGATAACCTCGCCCTGTTTCAATCAATGCTTTGTTACGCATCAATATTTCAAAAAGTAAGATACCTGTACCAGCATCGAACGTCATATACTGGTCAGAACCTTTTGGATAACGAAATATGCGTTCTAATAGGACAAACTCAGATATTTCTTTCCAAAACTTTGGACGATTTTGTAGCATAATACGCACTGTAATTAAGTCCACTTTAATTTCTTTTAGAAGACCTGCAAACCAATTTAATTTTATATACAGATTCTTATCTAATGGCCGCGGTCCAGTATGGTGTGCATAGTCATGATAATAGCCCCACAAACAACGAACATCATAAACGTCATCTTTAGATAAGCTACGATTACTCAATTGGCCAAATAGGAATTTACTATCTCGACCGAGTAAACGTTCAGCTTCCACGATTGTCTGCTCATTGTAAATATCAAAGAATTTGCTGAAAAAAAACAAAGCAAATGCTTGCTTATCAATTTTCTTAGCAGTAGCCACAGATTCTGGGAATAGAACAATACAATTTCCCTCTAAAAATCCCCTTGACGCTATTCCCATTTTTATACATTGAAACGGTGATACATAATTCTTTGTATATTCTAAGGCCTCTGCAAGATAGGGTGTTTCATGACGGTAGCCTGTAACTAATTCTAGCCGAAATCCTTCTGGATCAGGCCCATTCGTAGCACGCATTGGAGCTAAAAAAAATAGAGGGGAATCTGGTAATGGCGCTTTGAATGCAGCCAAAGTGTTATCAAATTTTGGGGGAGTATTTAAACCGCTGAGCATCCACTGATTAAAATCATCACAAGTGGTAGCTAAAAGCTCCGGAGATAATCCGTCAATAATATCTACATGACGGTTCAACAGAGTGATCAATTCATTGATCATATCACCATCTGCTGAAATTGGTTCTTTAATACTACCATCTAGTTCTTGGCGTACACGAAGTTTGTCAACCAGGTCAACAATAGAAAGAAGTGTTTCAAATTGCTTCATGATGAGCTGACTTTAGCGAGTGGAGCAAGAAGGCCATTGGCACTTGCCCAAAATTTTTGACAATATTCAGCTCGTAGCGCTTTGCAGCAACCAACGTCGTGATACAAGCATCTGCTCTTTCAGCTTTACAAAGAACCGCTGCGTCAGCATTGCTGTTGGCAAATATTTTGTCATATTGATGTGCCACCAGAGATTGTGGGGCAGGATGAGTAGCTACAGTTTTAATTTCATCAGAGTTATTGTGTTTAGCTAAGACCATAGGATGAGTAGGCATGATAAAGCTATCAAATAATTGCATATCACCTAAACGTGTGAATATAAGTGTATGCAAATCGGGGTAAGCAGCACAACTCAGGAGATAACCATCTTTTTTCTGAGCAAGTTCACTAAAGGCTTCTTCAAGAGTTGCGTAAAGATAATACGCGATTTTGAATCAGTGGGAGAGATATTTAAATTATGATTGTCAAACCACCATTGAGCCGCAGCCGCACAGTTAGTATCCGCAGGGCCAAGTGTATAGATAAAAGTATTATTTTCAGGTTGCATGATCTCTATTCTTTCAATTATGTGACTAAATTACTAAAATATGTAGAATAGAATCAACCACAATGAATCGAGCTTTCATTGGTTATAATACTTCAAATTAGTATTTTAAACAATATATATAAATGCAAATTTAAAGTATAATTCATTCTTAACAAAAAATATAAAAAATTAAGACTATGTTTTCCTATTTTGAGGAAGTATTTATTTCCGTTGGCTTATTATATTGATCAAATTAAATACCCACCTAAATTAGCAATATCTACACGCGTAAACAGCTTAAAAGATGTTTCTAGCAGAACGCTAAAGCCGAAAAAATGCTTATCACTCAAAGAAAGTTACGGAATAATACCTCTTGGTCATCATCCTACGTTGCTAGTAGCTGTGGAGGCACACCAATTGACATTATTCGCCAATATATCCTACAATAAAATACACTTGGTGTATGAAATTTACATGCCTTATATCCCCTTAAACAACAATATTTTTGGGCATAATAGGATAAAGAAACTGTAGAAAAAATTGTAAATGATATGTGCCAGATTTATCACTAAAAATACAATTCTTGAACAATGATCACTTATTAAGGCTCTCCCCATAACAAATGATCTCTGTAAAACCTTATCAAATTTACAAAATTGCACAAATCAAAAAGAAAAAACGACAAAAATCCTTATTCGATTCTACCTATTCTGTCTCACCATCATGCTCATCAAAAGCCAAAAGATTAAAACTTTGTACCATATGGGGTGGTAAGGGTGCTACAATATCCAACACCCCTCCTGAAGGATGAGGGATACGAATACGGCGCGCATGAAGGTGAAGACGGTTTTGAATTCCCCCCAGTAATGCCCAATTACTATCAGAAAAAAAATATTTTGAATCACCAATGATAGGATGATCCATATGGGCGGCATGCACACGTAGCTGATGTGTTCTCCCCGTATAAGGTTCCATTTCAAGCCACGAAAGAGCCCTCCCCCTAGTATCTAAAACGCGATAGTAAGAAACCGCATGGTTAGAATCTGGTTCTCCATGTTCACAAACACGCATTTTATCACCTTGCGCAGTGATATCCTTAACCATCCATGTTGAAATCTTATCTTGCTTTTTTTTAGGCACTCCCCGAACCAATGCCCAATAAGTCTTTTTCGTTTCCCGCTCTCTAAAAGCAGCCGTCAATGCCTGCGCAGCACTCCTAGACCGCGCAACGATGAGGACACCAGATGTTTCACGATCAAGGCGGTGAACCAAACGTGGTTTTTCGCCTTTCTTATTGCGCCATGCCTCAAGCATGCTATCCACGTGGCGCGTCAAGCCAGAGCCACCTTGTACAGCTAACCCCGCAGGCTTATTAAAAACAAAAACCTTTGGATCTTCATAGAGGAGCATTTTTTTCAAAACAGTTTCATCATCCTGTCCACGAAGTGTTTTATCCGTTATAGGAAAGCTTTCCTTATCATCAACAGGGCAAGGTGGAACACGCACAACCTGTCCCATAAAAAGACGCGTATCCGTTTTAACACGTCCACCATCAACTCGTATCTGTCCAGAACGAAGCAACTTTTGTAAATATCCAAATCCAACTCTTGGATAATGCACTTTAAACCAGCGATCCAAGCGCATTCCATTTTCATCTACTTCGACCTGTTTTATTTCGACGCCTACCATAACCCTTCCCTTACCAGACAATTTTCTTGGCCCTTTTTATGCCTTAAACACAAAAACTCATACCCTATAGAATTGGTTTTATCACACCATATTACAATCAGTATCTAAAATTGCATTTTCTTACTGATAAAATTTTATTAACTCAAAACTTAGTGATTATCAGAACTGTAACCTTTGTACTTATGATAACTATTGGAGATAATGCTCTGTGTCCTTATTCAAAACCTATGCACGTGTTCTTACCTACCTAAACAGAGAAAAAAATACATCTCTTTTAATCTGTACAGCAAATATTATATTGGCTATTATCACCATTGCAGAACCTATTTTATTTGGACGCGTCATTGACGCTATCGCAGAAAAATCAGGTATTGTTTTAACCATCACCATTTGGGTATGTTTTGGATTTTCACATATTATTGCTTACGTTCTTGTAGCTCGCGGTGCGGATCGCTTAGCACATAGACGTCGCATAACTGTTTTAGCGGAATCCTTTGAGCGTATCATTGCTATGCCTTTAATGTGGCATCAACAAAGAGGAACTTCTAACTCTCTTCACACACTCTTGCGCGCCGTAGATTCTATGTCAACCATATGGCTTGATTTTATGCGTCAACATCTCTCAACCCTTGTCGCTTTATTCATTCTTATCCCCATAGCTTTTAACATGAATTGGCGTCTTTCAACAGTCTTGGTTGTACTCGCCATCATTTATGTACTGATTGCACGTTTAGTGATGCAAAAAACAAAAGACGGACAAGCCGCTGTAGAAAGCTACCATCATAATCTTTTTAAACATGTAAGTGATTCAATCTCTAACGTTTCCATCGTACAAAGCTACAACCGAGTAAAAGAAGAAACTTCCACATTGCATCAGCATACAAACAATCTTCTTAAAGCACAAAATCCTGTTCTCAATTGGTGGGCTCTTGCAAGTGGCTTAAACCGAATGGCCTCAACTATTTCAATAGTTTGTGTTCTTCTGCTTGGAGCTTTTTTTGTAGCAAAAAGCCAATTACGTGTAGGTGAGGTAGTCGCCTTCGTCGGATTTGCGCAATTAATGATTAGCCGTCTGGATCAAATGAGCAGTTTTATTAATTTAACCGTATCCTCA
This sequence comes from Bartonella refiksaydamii, assembly GCF_902652675.1. Lineage (NCBI taxonomy): Bacteria > Pseudomonadati > Pseudomonadota > Alphaproteobacteria > Hyphomicrobiales > Bartonellaceae > Bartonella > Bartonella refiksaydamii. The sequence continues at coordinate 22,959 of NZ_LR736298.1, read as the reverse complement.
CAAGCAAAACTACAAGAATTCTTTGCAATGGAAGACTCAACCTTTCATATCAATGAACCTGAAAATCTACCTTCCCTTCAAAATGTTAAGGGTGCCATAGAATTTCATCACGTTACCTATAAATTCCCAAATTCTTCTCAAGGTGTTTTTGACATCTCCTTTGAGGTTAAAGCAGGACAAACTGTTGCAATTGTAGGACCAACAGGTGCTGGCAAGACAACATTAATCAATTTGCTGCAGCGTATGTACGATCCTACATTTGGACATATCTCCATTGACGGAATAAATATACGCTCTGTTAATCGCGAATCTTTACGCAAATCTTTAGCAACAGTATTTCAAGACTCTGGACTTTTTAATCGAACTATTCACGAAAACATCTCAGTAGGACGGACAACCGCAACGGATGAGGAACTTTATGAAGCGGCCAAAATAGCAGCTGCCCATGATTTTATCCTAACAAAAACCGATCGTTATGACACAATGGTCGGCGAACGGGGGTCTCAATTGTCAGGTGGAGAAAGACAACGTTTAGCAATTGCACGTGCTGTTTTAAAAAATGCCCCCATCCTCATTCTAGATGAAGCAACAAGTGCCCTTGATGTTGAAACGGAAGCGCACGTTAAAGATGCTCTTGATTGCATAAGTCATAACCGCACCATTTTTATTATAGCACATCGCCTTTCAACAATACGCAATGCTGATGTTGTGCTTTTTCTAGAACATGGTCATTTAATTGAAAAAGGAAGCTTTCAAGAGCTGATCAATAAAGGTGGGCGCTTTTATAAACTATTACAAGCCAGCGGTTTAACAATCGAGCAACCAGTGATAGGAAAAGATAAAAACGTATTCCCATTGCATGAAACCATTGCATCATAGAATCAGCACTCACTCTTTAAGAAAGATCCTATCTAAATTACAAACTCTACTCTCTTTAAAAAATCTCGAAGCGAAGCAACACAAATAACTAACAAAAAATTATCCCTCAAGAAAAGCTTTTAATGCCGCAAGTGCCTCACCAGCCTTATTCCCATCAGGTCCACCAGCCTGCGCCATATCAGGACGACCACCACCACCTTTACCTCCAAGGATACCTGAAACAACACGAACGAGATCAACAGCATTCAATCTATGAATTAAATCACCTGTAATACCAACAACAACACTCCCCTTACCATCCTCTGAAACACCGATGAAAGTGACAACACCAGATCCAATTTGCTTCTTTCCAGAATCCACTAATGCTTTGAGATCCCGTGGTAAAATGTTTCCAACAACACGTCCCATAAAAGAAATGCCATTGATGATGGTAACATCTTCTTGACCACTCTTCATGCCTCCACTGTCCAGAGCAATTTTCTTGCGTGCATCATTTAACTCTTTTTTAAATTTACGACGATCATCAAGTAAAATACGAACACGTTCTTCCACATCAGTCGGAGAAATTTTTAAAAGGTCAGCAATTTCATGAATTCGCTCATCTTGGCGGTTCAGATGGAGGCGTGCGGCTGTACCTGTTAAAGCTTCGATACGACGAACTCCAGCAGCTACAGAACTTTCAGAAACTATATGGATCAAACCGATATCCCCTGTTCTCTTCACATGTGTGCCACCACAAAGCTCAATTGACCAATTCCTCTTTAACTCTCCCTGCTCAAGCTGGTTTCCCATGGAAACAACGCGAACTTCATCACCATATCTTTCACCAAATAACGCCATTGCCCCTTCAGAAATTGCATCATCCACGAGCATAAGGCGAGTTTTTACTTCACTATTTTGCAAAACAATATCGTTCGCTAAATCTGCTATCTTTTTCAGTTCTTCTGAAGAAACAGGTTTTGGATGAGAAAAATCAAAACGTAACCGATCTGGCAATACAAGAGAGCCTTTCTGTGCAACATGGGATCCTAATGTTTGGCGTAAAGCTTCGTGTAATAAATGGGTAGCAGAATGATTTGCACGAATTTTCTTACGACGAACAATATCAACGGTTAATTCTAAACAATCAGACGTTTTTGCCTGACCAGACTTCACTTCTCCAATATGGATAAAAACACCATCACCTTTTCTCTGAGTATCATGCACCTCAAAAACAAAACTTTCATGAGAAATGATACCGCTATCACCAATCTGCCCACCAGATTCACCATAAAAAGGTGTCTGATTCACAACAAGAATAGCTTTCTGCCCTAAAGAAATATGATCAACTATTGTTCCATCATACACAATAGCTGTAAGAATACCTTTAGCTGTTTCGGTTTCATAACCTAAAAATTCTGTGCTCCCCACTTTTTCACGAATAGAAAACCAGATCTTTTCCGTAACGGCCTCTCCAGAACCAGACCAATTGGCACGTGCTTTCTCTTTTTGACGTTCCATCGCCTTATCAAAAACGTCAACGTTAACAGATATTCCGCGACTTCGAAGTGCATCTTGCGTCAAATCAAGCGGAAAACCATAGGTATCATAAAGCTTGAAAGCAACTTCACCATTCAAATAATCTCCTTCTTTAAGAGCAATACTTGCTTCATTCAACAACTCCAATCCCCGTTCAAGCGTTTTACGAAAACGCGTTTCTTCTAACTTTAAAGTTTCTGCAATCAAAGATTCAGCACGCACTAATTCAGGATAAGCTTGTCCCATTTCATGAATTAAAGCAGGCAAAAGTCGCCACATTAAAGGTTCTTTAGTACCAAGGAGATGCGCATGACGCATAGCACGACGCATAATACGACGTAAAACATACCCCCGTCCTTCATTGGAGGGAAGAACACCATCAGCAATCAAAAATGCACATGAACGAAGATGATCAGCAATCACGCGATGGCTCGCAACAAAATTACCCGTTGCCTCAATCCCTGTTATCTCTTGGGATGCACCAATTAATGCACGAAAAAGATCAATATCATAATTATCATGAACACCCTGTAAAACAGCTGCAATACGCTCTAACCCCATGCCCGTGTCAATAGAAGGATGAGGCAACTCAACACGCTCTTCCTTAGCAACCTGCTCATACTGCATGAAGACAAGATTCCAAATTTCAATAAAGCGATCACCATCTTCATCTGCACTTCCAGGCGGTCCTCCAAAAATTCCATCGCCATGGTCATAAAAAATCTCTGAACAAGGACCACAAGGCCCCGTATCTCCCATCGCCCAAAAATTATCAGACGTCGCAATACGAACAATTTTTTCATCAGGAAGACCTGAAATTTTACGCCATAACTCAGCAGCTGCATCATCACTTTGATAAACTGTCACCAACAACTTCTCTTTTGGAAGACAAAATTCTTTTGTTAAAAGATTCCATGATAAAAAAATGGCTTCTTCTTTAAAATAGTCACCAAAAGAAAAATTACCTAACATCTCAAAAAATGTATGATGGCGTGCCGTATAGCCAACATTATCAAGATCATTATGCTTTCCACCGGCACGCACACATTTTTGCGCCGTTGCTACCTGCTTATAAGAACGCTGTTCAAGTCCAGTAAAAACATTTTTAAACTGCACCATTCCTGCATTTGTAAACATGAGTGTAGGATCATTACGCGGAACAAGAGGGCTAGAAGAAAGAACTTTATGCCCATTGAGATGAAAATAATCTAGGAAAGTTGACCGTATACTATTAACACTATTCATATCGTAACCTGTGGAGTACAGCGCAAAACCATATAAGTAAAATCCCCTTCCATTAAATATCCTCTTTTCTATACGTAGAGTTAATTTAATCAAAGGGTGGTTTTTTGTTCAAAGAAATTTAGAAAAGCGATCTCAATATTTTAAAACACTAACAAATAAAAAAATAAATGACGTCCGCATATTCAGACAAGCATTCCATCAAATTTCTTCATCGTTTTCTATATTTTCTGCACCTACATTTTCTAACAATTCAATCGCAATTAAACCAGCATTTTGCCGCAAAGCTGTCTCGATTTCTGTAGCTATTTCCGCGTGATCACGTAAAAACTGCTTTGCATTTTCTCGTCCCTGCCCTAAACGCTGAGAATTATAAGAAAACCATGCACCAGATTTTTCCACAACACCAACTTTGACACCCAAATCAATTAACTCACCTACTTTGGAAATGCCTTCACCATAAATAATATCAAATTCAACTTGCTTAAACGGAGGAGCCAATTTATTTTTGACGACTTTAACACGTGTCTGATTACCAACGATCATATCCCGATCTTTAATAGATCCAATACGACGAATATCTAAACGAACAGAAGCATAAAACTTTAAAGCGTTTCCACCTGTTGTCGTTTCAGGAGAACCAAACATGACGCCAATTTTCATGCGAATTTGATTAATAAAGATAACCATACAGTTAGAACGAAAAATTGCTGCTGTTAGTTTTCGCAACGCTTTACTCATTAACCGAGCTTGCAGCCCAGGTAAAGCATCACCCATTTCACCATCAATTTCCGCCCGCGGTGTCAAAGCCGCTACGGAATCAACAACGAGTACATCAACAGCACCAGAACGAACCAACGTTTCTGTAATTTCCAATGCTTGTTCACCAGTATCAGGTTGAGAAATAAACAAATTTTCTAAATCAACACCAAGCTTACGCGCATAAATAGGATCAAGAGCATGCTCCGCATCAATAAAAGCACAAATCCCACCAATTTTTTGTGCCTCAGCAATAGCATGAAGAGCCAATGTTGTTTTTCCAGAACTTTCTGGTCCATAAATCTCAACAATACGCCCCTTCGGTAATCCACCAACACCCAAAGCAATATCCAAGGATAACGAGCCCGTTGGAATTGTTTCAATTTCAACAACCTGCTCTTTTTGCCCAAGACGCATAATTGAGCCTTTACCAAAAGAACGTTCAATTTGTGAGAGAGCAGCATCGAGAGCCTTTGTTTTATCCACGATTATATCCTTGACCGATTCATAACAACTAAACACCCAGTGTACACTGTTATTTTAACTTAACTAAAGTCTTGAGTTTAAATTTTCACAGACTATTTCCATTTCTAACCTCCCATTGTGTCGACAACAGATCATTATCATAATAGAAAGATTTGATATTCCTTATTTTATGACAAAAAAAACCTCCATGCTAAGAAAAGAAACTTGGCACATTTATATTCCTCCTCCAGAAAAGAAACAATTTAAATGTAACATGGTACTTTATATACAGCCTTTATGTTACTTCTCAAACGCTTAAGAGATCATATCTCTTAAGCTAATCTCCAACTATTGATAACCCCAAAATTCCTCATCAATAAAAACCACAATACATCGCATACAACTGAAACCACAAATACAAAGCAACACACGAATTATAGCTAGACAAATATTTTTTGAATTTGGGTTTTAAGGGCATATAAATTCTTATGCGAAAAGAAAAATTTTTCACTCTATGAAAAATAATAAGCGTTTAAGACATATCCTAGTCTATTAATGCAATTATAGTCACATAACTGTGTAAAATAAGTTTAAGATCCATAAAAATCCTGTCCTAATCAAAATTTCATTTTTAATTGGCTCGTTTTTTGCGCAATTTTTCCCACCACTCAAGACGCTTCATAATTTCTCGCTCAAAACCACGTTCTCGTGGTTGATAATAGCTCTGGCGCCCAAGTTTTTCAGGAAAATATTCCTGTCCAGAAAAAGCATCTGGTTCATCATGGTCATAACGATAACCATGTCCATACCCTTCTTCCTTCATAAACTTCGTAGGTGCATTCAAAATGTGCCTAGGAGGAGGTAAAGAACCATTTTTGCGTGCACAATGCATAGCTGCCTTATACGCGAGATATGTCGCATTTGATTTTGGCGCAGTTGCAACATAAAGACATGCTTGTGCTAAAGCCAATTCTCCCTCAGGTGATCCTAAATAATCATAAGCATCTTTTGCCGCATTACAAATGACAAGAGCTTGAGGATCTGCCAAACCAATATCTTCAACAGCCATACGAACCAATCTTCGCCCAATATAGAGAGGATCTTCCCCCGCATCAAACATACGCGCCAAATAATAAAGAGCAGCATCAGGATCAGACCCACGAACTGATTTATGTAACGCTGAAATGAGATTATAGTGCCCCTCTTGTCCTTTATCATAAATTGGAGCACGACGCTGAATGATTTTTTGCAAAGCAACAGCATCAAATATCTCTCCTTGTCGAGCAGCACACCAAACTTCCTCAGCCAATGTTAACGCTGCCCGCGCATCACCATCAGACATCCTTATCAAAACATTTCTGGCATCATCGTCCAAGGGAAGAAGTTTTCCTTCCACTTCTTCTACACGTTTCAAAAGTTTACTCAAACTTTCATTGTTATGGGGAAGAAACGTCAAAACACGCGCACGAGAAAGAAGAGCAGCATTAAGTTCAAATGAGGGATTTTCTGTTGTTGCACCGATAAGAATGACTGTACCGTCTTCCATAACAGGAAGAAAACTATCCTGCTGAGCACGATTAAATCTATGAATTTCATCGACAAACAAAACCGTCCTCCGCCCAGACATAAAACGAGTTCGAGCACTTTCAAAAATCTTTTTAAGTTCAGCAACTCCAGTAAAAATAGCAGAAACTTGCTCAAAAGAGAAATTTGTTTCAAGCGCTAACAAGCGCGCAACTGTTGTTTTTCCTGTCCCTGGTGGTCCCCAGAAAATCATCGAACCAAATGAACCAGCTGCTATCATGCGTGAAAGCAATCCCTCCTCCCCAACTAAATGATCTTGTCCTATTACATCACAAAAAAAGCGAGGACGCATTCTCTCAGCAAGCGGCCGATTTTTATTAACTTGGAAATCAAGCGACGAAGTAAAAAAATCTTTATTCAAAAAAAACCTCAGCGAATAAATTGGCGAATATACATACCATCACGTTCATATTCCAATTGCCAAATACGCGGACGACCTTGCACAAGAATCTTTTTCAACTGACTGACTGTTTGAATTTTGTAGCCATTAACAACACGCAAAATATCTCCTGAACGAAAAATTCCAGCAGCATTGCTCGCCTCATCAAGATTGGTAATCACAACACCTTTTGCAGATGCTGGAAGATGAAAACGTCGACTATTTTGCGGTGTTAAATCCAATACTTCAGCACCAGAAAGAGGACCTTCACCAATAATTTTTTCAGATTTTAAGAATTCAGATTCCGGTATTGATAAAACGATTATTTCTGTTTTGAAAGTTTTGCCATTTCGTAAATATTCTAAAGGAAGGTTCTGCCCCATGCTTGCTGTCATTAAACGATATCCAAGACTATCTGGGCTATCAATTCGTACCCCTTGCATACTCAAAATAACATCGCCTACTTTCAAACCAGCTTTTTCAGCAGGACTATCTTTGCTAATTTCAATGATAAGAGCACCATAGGGACGCTCTAAACCTAAACCACCTGCAATATCAGGCGTAACATTTTGAAAAGATGCACCAATATAAGGTGGTACAAAATACTTTCCACCATGCTTAACGGTATCAAGCACCACCTTCACAAGATTCGCCGGAATAGCAAAACCAATCCCTACAGAACCACCCGAACGCGAATAAATAGCTGTATTAATCCCGATTAATTGCCCTTTCATATCAATCAAAGCCCCACCAGAATTCCCTGGATTAATAGCAGCATCTGTCTGAATAAAAAAGTCAAAATCAGAAATACCAACACGTGTACGTGCTTGCGCTGACACAATACCACTTGTAACGGTTTGACCAACACCAAAAGGATTACCAATTGCTAAAACAAGATCACCAACCTCAACCTCATCGGAATCTCCTAAAAGAAGAACAGGAAACTGCGCACCTTTTGCATCAATTTCAAGCACGGCAATATCCGTTGCTTCATCTTTTAGCATAACCTTACTCTCAAATTCTCGTCCATCAGAAAGAGCAACTTTAATTTCGTTTGCATCCTTAATGACATGATAATTCGTAACGATCAAACCACGTGCATCAACAATCACCCCAGATCCTAATGAAGATTGCTTACGTACAGGCAGATTATTTTGAAAACGACCAAAAAACTGCTCAAAAAATGGATCACCTTCAAAAGGTGAACGCGCTCTAATTTGCCGAGCTGCATAAATATTTACAACAGATGGAATAGATTTTTTAACTAAAGGAGCAAATGAAAGAGTAATTTCTGACTGTGTTTGCGGAATTTTGGCAAATGCGCAAGAAAATGACATTTGCGCTATAATCACAAAAAAAAGCCCAACAAAAAGAGAATTCTTCATTATTCACTCCTTATAAACTAATCTACTCTTTAAGAGGACAGCCACCTCTCATTTCCCATGAATTAAAGATCCCCATTAATATTTATACTTGAGAATAAAAACAACCTATTTGAACAATAAATATTATAAAGAACAAATAATTCAATATTTTATATCCTCATTTTTACTTTTATCACTTGAATAAAGTCTACTCTGTAATGCTAACAAAAAAACCGCCCTAAGAGGCGGCTTTCTCAAACACAACGAAAAAAATATCAAGAAGACGCTTTTTCATTTACAGCATCTTCTGCACGCGCACGATCCACAGCACCTTTCGCATCGATATCTCGATCAACAAATTCTATAACAGCCATGGGAGCATTATCACCTGTACGAAACCCCGCTTTCATAATACGCAAGTATCCACCGTTTCGCGATGCATAACGCGGAGCAAGTGTATCAAATAATTTTGCAACTTTCCCTGCATCACGAAGTGCAGAAACCGCTTGTCGACGCGCATGCAATCCCCCACGTTTACCAAGAGTAACTAACTTTTCAACGATAGGACGAATTTCTTTAGCCTTTGGAAGCGTCGTCACAATTTGTTCATGCTCTATCAGCGAAACCGCCATATTTGCAAACATCGCCTTACGGTGACTAGCAGTTCGGTTCAATTTGCGACCTGAGTTACTATGGCGCATGAGCCTTCTCCTTAAATTCTAACTTTAATACTGATCTTCATAGCGTTTAGCAAGATCATCGATGTTCTCAGGAGGCCATGCAGGAATTTCCATACCAAGATGCAGCCCCATACATGCCAAAACTTCCTTAATTTCATTTAACGACTTTCGCCCAAAATTTGGTGTCCGAAGCATTTCAGATTCCGTTTTCTGAATAAGATCACCAATATAGACAATATTATCATTTTTAAGACAATTTGCAGAACGAACTGAAAGTTCTAGCTCATCCACTTTTTTGAGCAACGCAGGATTAAAAGCAAGCTCCGAATCAGACTCTTCAACAATTTCTTTCTGTGGCTCCTCAAAGTTGACAAATAATGATAATTGATCCTGAAGAATACGTGCCGCAAAAGCAACAGCATCCTCTCCATTAACAGCACCATTTGTTTCAATCGTGAGTGTCAATTTATCATAATCCAACACTTGACCTTCGCGTGTATTTTCTACTTTATAGGAGACTTTACGAATTGGTGAATAAAGACTATCAACGGGAATAAGACCTATTGGCGCATCATCGACATAATTACGATCAGATGGAACATAACCTTTTCCTGTATTAACAATAAATTCCATACGAATCTCAGAACCTTCATCAAGAGTACAAATAACGTGCTCTGGATTCAAGATTACCATATCCCCAACAGTACTTATATCCCCAGCCCTTACAACACTAGGACCCTCTTTACAAAGAACAAGGCGTTTAGGCCCCTCTTCTTCCATACGAAGTGCGATTTCTTTGATATTTAAAATAATATCTGTAACATCCTCACGCACACCTGGAATTGATGAAAATTCGTGCAACACACCATCAATTTGCACAGCAGTAACCGCAGCACCACGAAGAGAAGACAATAACACACGACGAAGTGCATTCCCTAACGTTAAACCAAAACCACGTTCAAGAGGCTCCGCAATCACACTCAAAACGTTTGGATTATCATGTGCGAAAAACTCAATCTTATTAGGTTTAATCAGTTCCTGCCAGTTTTTCTGGATCATATTTTTATTCCCGTTCTTTAATTCCGCTACCATTCAATCACAACGGACAATGTGAACATCAGAGAAACCTCTGACAACGAAAAAACAACACCAATTAAACACGCCGTCTTTTTCGGGGGCGGCATCCATTATGAGGAATTGGCGTTACATCACGAATGGAAGTAATAACAAAACCAACAGATTGCAAAGCACGCAAAGCAGACTCACGACCTGATCCAGGACCACAAACCTCAACTTCCAAAGAACGCATACCATGCTCCTGCGCTTTTCTAGCACAATCTTCAGCAGCAACCTGAGCCGCAAAAGGCGTAGACTTACGCGATCCTTTAAATCCCTGAGCACCAGCAGACGACCACGCAATTGTGTTTCCCTGAGCATCAGCAATGGTAATCATTGTATTGTTAAATGTTGAATTGATATGCACAACACCTGATGATATATTTTTGCGCTCGCGACGACGAACCCGTGTGGCTTCCTTGGCCATAGTTTTCCTTTCAACGATCTCTTCACTGCCGTAACACCAGCAGCTCCACCCTCTTTATTCTTGTTAAAAAAAATTAACAAAAAACAGAATATCTAAAAAAATAAAACTCTATAAAAATAAAGGATATTATTTCTTCTTTCCAGCGATTGCCTTAGCAGGCCCCTTACGCGTACGTGCATTTGTATGCGTACGCTGTCCACGAACAGGCAAAGAACGGCGGTGACGCAAACCACGATAACAACCAAGATCCATTAAACGCTTAACATTCATCGCAACCTCACGGCGAAGATCTCCCTCAACTTGATAGCCTTGATCTATCGCTTCACGAATTTGCAACACCTCTGCATCCGAAAGCTCATGGACACGACACCCTATGGGAATGCCAACCTTCTTAGTAATTTCTTGAGCAAATTTCGGTCCAATCCCGTGAATATACTGAAGCGCAATAATTACACGCTTATTTGTCGGGATATTGACGCCAGCAATACGAGCCACGCCTACTCTCCTTGGTTATGTTGACAATTAACCATAAAATACTTGATGTACCTTACAGAAAAAAGACTCGGCACAAACACACCCCGAATCCAATTACTTTACTGAAATAAACTGAGGCTTTTTCTGATAGATTTCACCGAAAAAGTCAACACTTTTCATCTATTTCTAAAAAAAATCTTATTGAAAAGACTTTTTAATTACATCTGATATCTCACTAATACCAATCATTCCATCAATCACCTTTAATAATCTCTTCTCTGAATAAAATTTTGATAAGGGAGCTGTTTTTTCACGATATTCTACTAATCGCTTCGCAAAGGCAACAGGATTATCATCTAAACGAACGTGCCCACCAGTAGCTATTGTTTCCTCAACACGTTTCTTCATTCTTTCAATCAACGCATCTTCATCAACACTTAGTTCGATAACAGCATCAAGCTGCATATTTTTCGACTGCAAAATCTGCTGCAATGCTTCTGCCTGCCCCACAGTCCGCGGATACCCATCCAAGACAAAACCATTTATACAATCACTTGCGTCAATTCGTTCTGATACAATTTGATTAACAATACTATCAGGAACTAAAGCACCAGAACTCATAACAGCTTTAGCTTTTTTGCCAACTTCCGTTTCTTTGGCAATAACTTCACGTAACATATCGCCCGTCGATAACTGAGGGATATTATACTCCTCAGTCAACATTTTAGCTTGTGTGCCTTTTCCAGCTCCAGGAGGTCCTAAAAGAACAATTCTCATCGATTCCTTCTACCTCCACGAAGTTTTGATTTTTTAATCAATCCTTCATATTGGTGAGCAACAAGATGCCCCTGGATTTGAGCAACTGTATCAAGCGTAACAGTAACGACAATCAACAAAGACGTCCCCCCAAGATAAAAAGGAACCTGTAGTGCGGATATCATAAACTCAGGTAATAAACAAACCAAAATAATATAAACCGCTCCCACAACAGTAATGCGCGTCAAAACATAATCAATATACTCAGCTGTACGTTCACCAGGGCGAATTCCTGGAATAAAACCAGAATGCTTTTTCAACTGATCCGCCGTATCACTTGGATTAAACACAATAGCTGTATAAAAAAAGCAAAAAAAGGCCATTAAAATAGCATAGACAATCATGTAAAGTGGCTGTCCATGACCAAGAGAATAAGAAATAGCCTGAACCCATTGCGGCATTTTGTCAGAAAAATTATTAATAGTTGCAGGCAATAACAGCAAAGATGAAGCAAAAATTGGTGGAATAACGCCGGCAGTATTCAGTTTTAAAGGGAGATGCGACATGTCTCCTTGAAACATCTGATTACCAATTTGACGTTTCGGATACTGAATAAGAATCCGACGTTGTGCACGCTCTACAAAAACAATAATTCCTATAACAGAAACCGCAATAAGAACGATCCCTATTAACAAAAAAGTTGATAAATCAGCCTGACTATGAGCAGTCAAAAGCTGAGCAAAAGTAGAAGGGAGATTAGCTACAATACCTGTAAAAATAATAAGAGAAACCCCATTACCAACACCACGTGATGTAATTTGCTCGCCAAGCCACATTAAAAACATCGTTCCACCAACAAGTGTAATAACAGAAGAAATACGGAACATAAACCCAGGCTCCACAACAATTTGAAGCCCTGTCCCTATACCTGTTTCAAGCGCAATCGCAATACCAAATGCTTGCAGAATTGCTAAAACTACTGTTACGTAGCGTGTATACTGATTAATAATCTTACGACCTAATTCACCCTCTTTTTTAAGAGTTTCTAACGAAGGAATAACTGAAGTTAGCAATTGTACAATAATTGATGCCGATATATAAGGCATAATTCCCAGTGCAAAAATTGCCATACGCCCAACAGCTCCTCCAGCAAACATATTAAACAACCCCAAAACACCAGAAGCATGATGTTCAAATGTTTGACGCAAAGAATCAATATTAATACCAGGAAGAGATATATAAGTACCAAAACGATAAACAAGAAGAGCAGCTAAGGTAAACCAAATACGTTTTTTCAATTCGGTTGCACGTGAAAAAGTTCCAAAGTTTATATTGGAAGCAAACTGCTCTGCCGCTGACGCCATAAAACCTCTCCAATCCCCACTTTAGTTCTTTAAATCACAAGAGTATAACTCCAGAAATCCCTGTCGTCATACATAAATACAAAACTTAAATAATTCTCCATAAAAAACATCCTCAAACGAATCATAAAAAACTGCTCAGGATATCATTCATGTCAAAATAAGCTCACCGAACAGTCTCAGGAAGAATAACCTGACCACCAGCTTTTTCAATCTTAATACGAGCAGCATCAGAAACACCAGAAACATGAACTATAATCTTTACTTTCAATTCACCATCAGCAAGAATACGTACACCATCCCTCATACGACGAATAATACCAGCCTCTTTCAGTGTAACAATATCAACAGGTTTTTCAACATTCAACTTACCCGCATCAACTGCTAATTGAATACGCCTCAACGAAACTTCGTTATAGTTCTTAGCAAAAAAATTTTTAAATCCACGCTTTGGTAAACGACGATAGATAGGCATTTGCCCACCTTCAAAACCATTAAGCGAAACACCAGAACGTGAATTCTGCCCCTTTACACCACGACCAGCAGTTTTACCGGTACCAGAACCAATACCACGCCCAACACGTTTACGATCTCTCGTTGCACCTTCACAATCGCGCAGCTCATTGAGTTTCATATTCTATACTCCCGCAACCGTTAATCTTTATCTATAACGCGAACAAGATGCCGAACCTTAGCAATCATACCCCGCACACAAAGCGTATCCTCTAAAACACGCCGCCGCCGCATTTTATTTAACCCGAGTCCCTTCAAAGTTGCACGCTGAATCCGCGAATTCCGAATTGGACTACCAATTTGTTCTACCGTTACAGTTTTGCTACTCTGAGATTTTTTTTGAACCATTTCCTAATTCCTTTTCTGATAATCTCAGAAACTAGCCTTCCACATCAACTAAATGTTTACGACGTGCCTGCAAAGTTGAATATTTTATACCGCGTTGAGCCGCAATATCTCTGGGATGCATTTGATGCATTAAGGCATCAAATGTTGCACGCACCATGTTATACGGATTTGACGATCCTAATGATTTTGCCACAACATCCTGCATACCAAGAGTTTCAAAAATAGCGCGCATCGGCCCACCAGCAATAATACCTGTACCAGCTGAGGCAGAACGCAATAAAACACGACCAGCCCCATGACGACCTTCAAGATCATGATGCAATGTACGTCCAGACCGAAGCGGAACATAAATCATTGCACGCTTCGCAGCTTCTGTAGCCTTACGAACCGCTTCTGGCACTTCACGCGCCTTACCATGACCAAAGCCCACACGCCCTTTTTGATCCCCAACAACGACAAGAGCAGCAAAACCAAAACGCCGCCCACCTTTCACAACTTTAGCAACACGATTGATATGAACAAGTCTATCGACAAATTCACTATCACGCTCATCTCGCTCACCACGTTCTTTATGTGCCATTCCTCATTCCTTCTTCTTTTCCGGAAGCACGCTAAAAAAGTTCCATCATCAAACCAAAGGAACTCACACGAAACACCCTAAAATCCCCTAACTAAAACTTCTAAATAAAATACTTTAGAAGCTCAAACCACCTTCACGAGCAGCCTCAGCCAAAGCCTTTACTCTACCATGGTACACATATGCTCCACGATCAAAAACCACCTCGTTAACACCAGCCTGTTTTGCACGCTCAGCAATTAACTTACCAACAGCAAAAGCTGCCTCTTTATTAGCACCACTTTTTAAAGATTTCTTTAAATCACCTTCAAGGGTAGATGCTGAAACAAGCGTATACCCCCGCAAATCATCAATAATTTGAGCATAGATGTTCTGATTTGAACGATAAACACTAAGCCGCGGACGATTACTAGAAAACATCTTGATTCTACGACGAACACGTCGTGCGCGACGCTGGATAATGTTCTTAGACGAAACCATAATACAAAATCCTTATTTCTTTTTACCTTCTTTACGAAAGATACGCTCATCTGCATGCTTAACGCCCTTACCTTTGTAAGGCTCAGGCCTACGATATTCGCGAATTTCTGCTGCAACTTGTCCAACTCGCTGCTTATCAATTCCAGAAATAACAATTTCTGTAGGTCTGGGAACCGTTATAGTAACACCCGATGGCACTTTATAAATCACATCGTGCGAAAAACCTAACGACAGCTGAACATCTTTGCCCTGCAAAGCAGCACGATAACCAACTCCGTTAATTTCCAATCTCTTTTCAAAGCCATCTTTCACACCACAAAAAATATTTTCAATCATTGAACGCGACATCCCCCATTTTGAGCGTGCATCTTTTGACTGATCTCGTGGTGAAACTGATATAAAATTTTCTTCAAGTTTTACCAAAACTTCATCATTAACAACGTAACTCAACTCACCTTTCGGACCTTTGGCTTTAACCAGTTGACCTTCAACCGTTGCAGTAACCTCAGAAGGAATTGAGATGGGCTTTTTTCCAATACGAGACATTATTCTAACCTACTTTTTTCTGTTTTCTTTACATAACTTAGAAAACACGACAAAGGAGCTCTCCACCAACATTCTGCTCACGTGCCTCATGATCTGCCATAACTCCCTTAGGAGTTGATAAAATAGAAATACCAAGACCATTTGCCACTTGAGGAAGTGACTTAGCAGAAACATATACACGACGACCAGGCTTCGAAACACGTGAAATTTCACGAATAGCAGCTAACCCTTCAAAATATTTTAACTCGATTTCAATTTCAGATTTTCCATCACCACAATCAACTTGATTATATCCGCGAATATAACCTTCAGACTGAAGAACATCAAGAACGCGAGCACGAAGCTTAGAAGCAGGCGTAACCACTTTTCCTTTTTTACGACCAAGCGCATTACGAATACGCGTTAACATATCACCAAGAGGATCCGACATAGACATTGAGTAATCTCCTCTCACCAACTAGACTTAACGATGCCAGGAATATGCCCTACAGAACCAAGTTCACGCAATGCAATCCGAGACATTTTCAATTTACGATAATAAGCCCGAGGACGCCCTGAAACCTCACAGCGATTACGAACCCGAACTTTTGCAGAATTGCGTGGCAACCCTGCCAATTGAACAGACGCTTTAAAGCGCTCCTCAAGAGAAACCTTCTGATCCATAACTATCGCTTTCAAGCGGGCACGACGCGCAGCATAACGCTTTACCATCACCTCACGACGCTTATTTTTCTCAACGGCACTCACTTTAGCCATAATCTTACCTCGCTACATTTGCCGTTACGAACGAAAAGGAAAATTAAAAGCACGCAATAATTCACGCGCCTCATCATCCGTTTTTGCTGTCGTACAAACGATAATATCCATGCCCCAAATTTGATCAACTTTGTCATAATTGATTTCTGGAAACACAATGTGCTCTTTAATACCCATAGCAAAATTGCCACGACCATCAAAACTTTTGGAATTCAAACCACGAAAGTCACGAACCCGCGGAAGCGCAACCGTAACAAGACGATCCAAAAACTCAAACATACGATCTTTGCGCAACGTAACTTTAGCCCCAAGCGGCATTCCTTCACGAACCTTAAAGGTCGCAATAGAATTACGCGCGCGGGTTACAACAGCTTTCTGACCTGTTATTAACCCTAAATCCTCAGCAGCAACAGATGGTTTTTTAGAATCGGCAGTTGCTTCACCAACCCCCATATTAATCACAATCTTATCAACCCGCGGAATTTGCATTGCATTCTTATAATTAAACTTCTCTTGAAGAGCTTTACGAACAACTTCAAAATAATGCACCTTCATGCGCGGCGTTTGTTTTTCCTCAGCCATTAATCAACTCTCCCGAACGCTTGGCAAAACGAACCTTATCACCATCTGCATTCACACGAAAACCTACACGCGTAGGCTTACCATCTTTAGGATCAGCAATCGCCAAATTAGATAGATGAATCGGAGCTTCCTTAGAAATGATTCCAGCCTCTTGCTTTTGCGTTTGGCGTTGATGACGTTTAATCATATTAACCCCACGAACAAAAGCTTTGTTCTCCTTCGGATTCACCTTAATTACTTCACCACTACACCCCTTATCTTTACCGGATAAAACTACAACTTTATCGCCTTTTCGAATTTTTTGCATACCACCCACTCCTTACAACACTTCAGGAGCGAGCGAGATGATCTTCATATGATTCCGGCCACGAAGCTCGCGGGGAACTGGTCCGAAGATACGTGTACCGATCGGCTCTTTCTTATTATCCACTAAAACGGCAGCATTGCTATCAAAACGAATAACACTACCATCTGCGCGACGAATATCCTTAGCAGTACGAACTACTACAGCTTTCATCACATCACCCTTTTTAACACGACCACGAGGAATAGCATCCTTGACCGAAACAACAATAATGTCACCGACCGAAGCATATTTTCGCTTTGAACCGCCTAACACCTTGATGCACATGACACGACGGGCACCAGAATTATCGGCAACGTCGAGGTTTGTTTGCATCTGAATCATGACTGGCCACCTTCTCTTAATAGTTATACCCGGTTATGTCTCTTAACACATCCAGATTTGCCTGCCAAATAACGACAAAAAATCATCCCTAAATCTACCAACGGAAATAAAACCACTGTTAAATTTCAAAACAACAAATTAATTAACTACGCTACACTGCCTTTAACAACAGTCCAACGCTTATCTTTCGAAATTGGTCTAGATTCCTGAATAGAAACCTGATCACCAACCTTGAACTGGTTACTCTCGTCATGCGCTTTATACTTTTTAGACTGCCGAACAGTCTTTTTGAGAAGTGGATGAGAATAACGACGCTCCACTTTAACAACAACAGTCTTATCATTCTTATCACTAACGACAACACCTTGCAAAATGCGTTTAGGCATCACTTATTTCCTTAAGCCTTACTTTCGTTTATCTTCTGGCGAAGAAAAGTTTTAACACGCGCAATGTCACGACGAACTTGCCTAACACGTGCAGTCTTTTCCAATTGGCCTGTTGCTCTTTGAAAGCGCAAATTAAATTGCTCTTTCTTTAACTTAGCCAACTCATCTTTCATCTGGTCGAGCGTTTGCGCCCGTAATTTTGTGGCTCTCATCGCTTAACCTCTTTATTCAGCAATACGCTGGATGAAACGTGTCTTTACAGGCAACTTAGCAGCACCCAATCTTAGTGCTTCACGTGCTACATCTTCAGGAACCCCATCAAGCTCAAACATGACACGTCCAGGTGCAACACGAGTTGCCCAATAATCTACACTTCCCTTACCCTTACCCATACGAACTTCAGTCGGCTTAGATGTAACCGGAAGATCCGGAAAAATACGAATCCACACGCGACCAGAACGTTTCATATAACGTGTAATAGCACGACGTGCCGCTTCAATTTGGCGGGCAGTAACCCGCTCTGGCTCAACAGCCTTCAAACCGTAAGCACCGAAATTCAAATCCGTACCACCCTTCGAAACACCGTGAATACGGCCCTTGAACTGTTTACGGAACTTTGTGCGCTTTGGCTGCAACATTGCTCTCTACTCCAAATTCTAGTTCAATCACAAAAACTAAGCATTTTCGCGGCGACGATTCGATGAAGAACCAGAATGAT
Source organism: Bartonella refiksaydamii (assembly GCF_902652675.1). Taxonomy (NCBI): domain Bacteria; kingdom Pseudomonadati; phylum Pseudomonadota; class Alphaproteobacteria; order Hyphomicrobiales; family Bartonellaceae; genus Bartonella; species Bartonella refiksaydamii. The sequence goes on along the minus strand of NZ_LR736298.1, from coordinate 4,361 downwards.
CAACCTCTGTAGCACGACGCTCTGAAGCCATCGGATCATGCTCAAGAATTTCACCCTTAAAAACCCAAACCTTAACACCACAAATACCATAAGCGGTCTTAGCCTCTGCTGTACCGTAATCAACATCAGAACGCAAGGTATGAAGCGGAACACGACCTTCACGATACCACTCCATACGAGCAATTTCCGCCCCACCAAGACGACCAGAACAATTTATACGAATTCCTTCCGCTCCAAGACGCATAGCTGATTGAACCGCACGCTTCATTGCACGCCGAAAAGCAACACGACGTTCTAATTGCTGAGCAATCGATTGCGCTATAATAGTAGCATCAATTTCTGGTTTACGAATTTCCACAATATTCAGTGAAGTCTCAGCACTTGTCATCTCCGAAAGCTTACGACGAAGCTTTTCGATATCAGCTCCCTTTTTACCAATAATTAAACCAGGACGCGCCGAATGAATCGTTACACGACATTTCTTATGAGGACGCTCAATAACAACCTTAGAAATAGCCGCTTGCTTCAGCTCTTCAAGAACATATAAACGAATCCTTAAATCCTCATGAAGAAGACGCCCATATTCACCACTATCAGCATACCAACGGGAATCCCAAGTCCGGTTAACTCCGAGACGAAGTCCTATTGGATTGATCTTCTGACCCATTATGCGGCCTCCACTTTTTCGGTAACTTCACGAACAATAATAGTAAGATGCGAAAACGGACGCTCAATCCGACTAGCACGTCCACGACCGCGAACATGAAAACGCTTCATCACTATCGACTTACCAACATAAGCTTCTGCAACAACAAGCGAATCGATATCAAGATCATGGTTATTTTCTGCATTTGCAATCGCTGATTCAAGAGTTTTTTTCACAGTCCCAGCAATACGTTTATGTGAAAACGTCAAATCAGCTAACGCCATATTCACTCTTTTACCACGAATCATCGCAGCAACCAAATTAAGTTTCTGCGGACTAACACGAATCGTCCGTGTGACAGCTTTCGCCTCATTGTCCTTAAGCTGGCGCGGAATCTTAGCTTTTCCCATTACTACTTCCTCTTCGCTTTCTTGTCTGCACCATGCCCATAATAAGTCCGAGTGGGAGAAAACTCACCAAACTTATGTCCAACCATCTCTTCAGAAACAGAAACAGGAATATGCTTATTTCCGTTGTAAACACCAAAAGTTAAACCAACAAATTGTGGTAAAATAGTAGAGCGACGACTCCATATTTTAATAACTTCATTACGCCCACTTGCACGTACCTTCTCTGCTTTTCCAAGAAGATAGCCGTCAACAAACGGACCCTTCCAAACTGAACGAACCACTTCAGACTACCTTTCTCATTTCTTGCGCTGATGACGCGTACGCATAATAAACTTATCAGTGGCTTTATTGGAGCGCGTACGCTTACCTTTCGTAGGCTTACCCCAAGGAGACACTGGATGACGCCCCCCTGATGTACGCCCCTCACCACCACCATGTGGATGATCAACAGGATTCATAGCAACACCACGAACATGTGGACGCTTACCACGCCAACGTGATCGCCCTGCCTTACCATCATTAATATTCCCATGATCCGGATTTGAAACAGCACCAACAGTTGCAAAACAGCTACCAGACACCAAACGTTGCTCTCCAGAATTAAGACGAAGAATAGCCATTCCTTGATCTCGTCCAACCAACTGCGCATAAGTGCCAGCTGAACGCGCAATCTGTCCACCCTTTCCAGGTTTCATTTCAACATTATGAATAATTGTACCCACCGGCATATTACCAAGCGGCATAGCATTACCTGGCTTAACATCAACATTAGAACCAGCTATAATAGCATCACCCACACCAAGACGCTGTGGTGCGAGAATATAACTCAACTGCCCATCCTCATAACGAATTAATGCAATAAAAGCAGTACGATTTGGATCATATTCTAGACGCTCAACTTTTGCAGAAACATTACGTTTAAGACGCTTAAAGTCAACAAATCGATAGCTGCGTTTATGACCACCACCCTGAAAACGAGCAGTAACGCGACCACGATTATTACGCCCACCTTTTGATGACAAGCCCTCAGTTAGAGTTTTTATAGACCTACCCTTATAAAGACAAGAACGATCTACAATAACAAGCTGACGTTGCCCAGGTGTAGTTGGATTAAAGTGCTTAAGTGCCATTATTCTTTATCTCCGAACCTCTTTAAAGACCTGTCGAAACGTCGATAGACTGCCCACTAGCCAACGTTACGATCGCTTTCTTAACATTATTCTGCCGACCAACAATGCCTTTAAAACGCTTCACTTTACCTTTACGGATTATCGTGTTAACTGCTTTAACTTTAACGCTAAAAAGCGCTTCAACAGCAGCCTTAATTTCAGGCTTCGTCGCTTTCGGCGCGACATCAAAAGCAACTTGATTATATTCAGAAATCATAGTCGACTTTTCAGTAATAACCGGACTAACAATTACATCATAATGGCGAAGATCTGTCATCTAAAACGCTCCTCAAGAAACTCGACAGCTTCTTTTGACAAAACAAGTTTGCTGCGACGCAAAATATCATAAACATTAATTCCTTGAATTGGTAGAATATCAATATTAGGGATATTAGATGCTGCACGAGAAAAATTAATATCAATCTCTTTACCACCAATCAAAAGAGCATTATCAAACCCAAGATTCGAAAAATGAGAAACAAGCATTTTAGTTTTAGCATCCTTAACGCTCAGTGCCTCAACAACAATCAAATCCTTTGCCTTTAATTTTGCTGATAACGCAAGTCGCAATCCAAGTGCACGAACTTTCTTAGGAAGATCATGCGCATGACTACGGGCCACCGGACCATGTGCCTTACCACCACCCCGAAACTGCGGCGCACGAGCAGAAGAGTGCCGCGCACGTCCAGTTCCTTTTTGTTTAAACATCTTTGCCCCTGTTCGAGACACATCAGAGCGTCCCTGTGACTGGTGGGTTCCCTGCTGATGACGTGCAAGTTGCCAACGAACAACACGTTGCAAAATATCCTCACGCGGAATAAGGCCAAAGACAGCTTCAGAAACTTTTAACTTACCAGTCTCATTACCATCAAGAGTTTTAATTACAAGATCCATTATTCGGCTCCCTCAACTTCAGAGATTTCCATTGCCGGAGCAACCATTTCCGTCTTCTCATTAACAAAACGACGAATACCAGCAGGTTTCGGCGCATTATCAGGAAGAGGTCTCTTTACGGCATCCCGCACTAAAATCCAAGAGCCTTTGGAACCAGAAACAGCACCACGCACCAAAATTAAACCACGTTCAACATCTGTGGAAACAACCTCAATATTCTGTGTTGTTACACGGACCTGCCCCATATGACCAGCCATTTTTTTACCTTTAAAAACTTTACCCGGATCTTGACACTGTCCTGTTGAACCATGAGCACGGTGTGTGATAGAATTACCATGAGAAGCACGATGTCCACCAAAATTATGCCGTTTCATAACACCAGCAAAACCTTTACCGATACTCGTACCTGTTACATCGACTTTTTGCCCTGGAACAAAATGTTCCACTGTAATTTCAGTACCGATATCAAGGAGATTATCGGGACTCACACGAAATTCTGCTATTTTAGCTTTTGGCTCAACAGAAGCCTTAGCAAAATGCCCACGAAGAGCTTGCGATGTATTCTTAACCTTAGCAAAGCCTACACCTAACTGAACAGCAGTATAACCATTCTTTTCAACTGTACGCTGAGCAACAACTTGACAATTCTCTAAACGAAGTACTGTTACCGGCACATGCTCACCAGCTTCATTATAAATACGGGTCATGCCCAGCTTCTGTGCTATTACACCTGAACGCATCGGGTCTGTTCCTTCTGTCCTCAAACCTCAGAGCTTAATCTCTACATCCACACCAGCAGAAAGATCAAGCTTCATAAGCGCATCCACTGTTTGTGGTGTTGGATCAACAATATCAAGAAGACGCTTATGTGTACGCATTTCAAACTGCTCACGACTCTTCTTATCGATGTGCGGTCCGCGATTGACCGTAAACTTCTCAATTCGTGTTGGAAGCGGAATAGGACCACGGACATTTGCACCAGTACGTTTAGCGGTCGACACAATTTCACGCGTCGACGCATCAAGAATTCTGTGGTCAAACGCTTTCAAGCGAATGCGGATATTCTGACTGTTCATACTCTTTTATTTCCTTGTCACATAACGCGTCTTTAACAATTAAAGACACCCTTAGTAACTATTATTTATTCAATGATCTTAGAAACGATTCCTGCACCGACAGTACGACCACCTTCACGAATAGCAAAACGAAGCTTCTCTTCCATGGCAATTGGAACAATCAAAG